>JAUVOB010000114.1 GCA_030599405.1 Chloroflexota bacterium
CACGTACCGGAACCAGAGCTGGCTGCCGTCTGGTGTCGGGATTATGGGCAATCGCCTTCTCGACTTCCTCAAGCAGGATCCGAGGCCATTTCTTCATGGCATCTGCCTGGGCAGATTGAACTCGCCAGAGAGTGTCCTTGTCCTGCTCTATTTGCTCGACGGTTTGCGACAGTGCGTGAATCTGCTCAAGGATCTGCTTTTCTCGTCTCTGGGCGCCAGACCAACGTTGATCCTGGTCAAGTTCGAAATTTCTTCTCTGTTTCTCATTCTCCGCCACAAAATTATCCCAAAGCGTCTTCATGCGATTCGCCTCGACTCGAGTCAACTCCATCGTTTCATTCTGGCGTGTCTCCATCTGCTTTTGCCATTCTTCCATGGTTTGAACAGCCATTTTTGAAACCTTGTATTGTTCCGAGAATTTGACCCAGTCACCCGCATACCGATCCATCGATTCCTGGTGCTCTTCCATCGACCGTTTCATGTTATTTACCTTCTGATCACGTTCGAACTCACCAGCCTGAATGTTCTCTATCCATTGACCGACGCTCTGTTTTAGTTCGGCGACAGCGTCCGTCAGTTCTTGGACGGTCGCCTGGGCTCTTGTTAGTCCGTAACTAGCTCCATCGAGCCGTTGTTCCATGGATTCAATCCGTTTGATGCGTTCAATAAACCCGGCCTCCAGTTTCCCGAGAGCATGTGTGTTAGCGTTGTTAGCCTCTTCCAGAAAACCCAGCTCGCGGTTCTTATCTTCGAGATCGCCGTCAATCTTGGCTAATCTTCCCTGGACGTTGCCAATCACACCGGATAAACGAATTTCTTCCGCTAAGCGGTGTTCCATCTCTTCCTGCAAAGATTTGACGGGCGTTAGTTCTTTTCGAATATCTGAAAACTCTCGCTGGTATGTCTCATGTTCCAGTCGCCGTACCTTCTCGATCTCATCTTGGCCAAGGACTCTGCGTTCATCGTACTGCTCGATAAGCTTGACCAGTTCATCCTTAAATAGCTGTAATTGTTCGTCGACCTGGGCAAGCCTAGCTAATTGCGATGCTGTGGTCGAGAGTCGGTTCTCCATCTCCTGGATCACACTATCCTGGCCTTCGATAACACGCTTCTGCTGAGAAACCTGGCGCTCTAGTTCGGAGAGACGTTTACCATTTTTTCGTCGTTCCTCATCGAACCACTCCAAGCGATTATTCAATTCTACAAGATCGTTTTTGCTGCTATTTGCTTTTTTCGCCATCGATATCACTCCAATCAACTAGTGGGTAACAACGGCTCGTTGCTGAAAAATAAGACCGGGGCATTATAGCCCGCCAATTAAGTAGAGACGAACCGGAGGTCGATCACAAACCACATACTCACAACTTCGCCAACAGGCTTTCCCGTCCTATAATTAGGAGAATGAAAGTTGGTATTGATAGTCGTCTTCCGTACTATCAGATGGGCGGTATTAGCCAGTATGTACTCTACCTTCTTCCCGCGCTGGCGGAGATAGACAGCGACAGTACTTATGCAGTTTATCACAGCCGGAAAGACTCAAAGAGCTATTTGCCCGAGGGCGCGTCTAATTTCAAACGGAGAAAGCTCTATACACCTAGCCATCACCGGCTGGAACGTTGGGCACTCGGCGCCGAACTTCTACTCCAGAATCTTGATCTTTACCACAGCCCAGATTTTATCCCTCCCGCATTCGGGGCAAGAAAACGGATAATCACCGTTCACGACTTAAATTTCGTCCACTATCCGGAGTTTCTAACGACTGAAAGCCGCCGGTATTATCTCGATCAGATAGAGTGGGCCGTAGGAGAAGCGAATCACATTATTGCCGACAGTAGCAGCACACGAAAGGATCTGGTCGAGATTCTCGGTGTGAGCGAAGGGATTGTGACGACTGTCTATTTGGCTGCTAATCCCATTTACAAAGAGACTAGGACACGCGACGAGATTGAGATGGTCCTCAAGCATTTCGAATTGCCTGAGGGATTTATTCTTTTCGTTGGAACGATATCCCCACGTAAAAATGTAATTCTGTTGCTAACCGCCTACGAACACCTGCTGAAGGCATCGCGCGTGAATGTACCCTTGGTCCTCGTAGGAGCGACAGGGTGGTTATCGACGGATGTTTTACAGGAGATCGACAAGCAGAAGATTCGATCGCACGTACGCCACCTTGAAAAGGTTACCGATCATGAATTGTCTTGCCTCTACGGGGCTGCTGGTGTTCTAGCCTTACCGTCTTATTATGAGGGATTTGGACTACCCGCTCTTGAGGCGATGCACTGTGGCTGCCCGGTCATATCTAGCAACCGTGGTTCGTTGCCCGAGATCGTTGGTGAGGCTGGGCCATTGTTGGATCCCGAGGATGTCGACAGCTGGATTGAGTCAATCGAATTAATACTAATGGATGATTCACTGAGAGAACAGGCCATAAGCACCGGGTATAGGCAAGCAGAGAATTTCACCTGGCACCGGACCGCAGAAGAGACGCTCGAAATTTATCGACGGGTATCCGGATAGCTCGCATTTTGCAGGACGACTAAGATTTTACATGTACCGGATTCTTGTACTTACTCCTGAATTACCTTATCCCCCAGAACAGGGAGCAAGCCTTCGCAACCTCTACATTCTAAAGGGGTTGGCTCGACGGTACGATGTTTCATTATTTAGTGCCAGCAGCTCCGCAGGTGAGAGCGGTGGTCAAGACGAGTCTCTGTTGAACGAGGTATGTCGCTCCGTCCGTGTTGTGACTATCCCAGTACGATCGCGTGCCGGTCGAGTGTCAAGACTTATATCTGGGAGGACTCCAGATATCGCCCATCGATTTCAAAACACGTTATATGAAGACGCACTTTTGGAGTTACTGCAAAACGGTGAACACGGAGATGAGGCGCCTTTACGTTATGACGCAGTTCAAATAGAAGGGCTCGAATTGGCACACGCGATACCGATCATCCGCCAACATAGCCCAGCGACTCGGATCTTATTTGATGCGCACAACGCCGAGACGGAACTACAAAGAAGTGCTCTCCGCACAGATTTAGCTAGCTTGCGCCGCTGGCCTGCCGCTGCCTATTCATTTGTTCAGACGCGCCGCTTAAACCGGTACGAGGCGTGGGCCTGCCAGAGTGCAGACTGGGTGACAACCGTGAGCGAGAGCGACGCCAAATATATCTCAAGATATATCCAAACTCGGTCGCTATCTGTTATTCCGAACTGCATAGATCTCGAGGATTACACCGAGATAAATCAATACGGTGTTGAGGTATTTGACCTGCTATTCACGGGGAAGATGGATTATCGACCTAACGTCGACGCAGTACTCTGGTTTGCTAGCGAAATTTGGCCGAGAATATTGGAGAAACGTCCAGAGACGACCTGGGCTATCGTTGGCAAGAATCCGCATTCGAGACTTGGGTGGTTGCGCTCCAGCCCCGGTGTTACGGTCACCGGATATGTTGAACGAGTACAACCCTATCTCGCCGGCGCAAAGGTGGTCGTCTTACCGCTGCGAATGGGTAGCGGGACCCGTCTTAAGCTGTTGGAAGCGTTAGCAAGTTCAAAGGCAGTTGTAAGCACTGCACTGGGCGCAGAAGGATATCCCGGCATCGGCGCCGAGGCGATCGTGATTGAGGATGATCCTGACCGGTTTGCGAAGTCAGTCCTATCGCTCTTAGATCATCAAGACCAAAGGGATCAACTAGGCTTTACGGGGCGTAGGTACGCTGAAGGTTACGATTGGCGTCGGATAATCCCTCTATTTGAGGATGTCTATGACACGCTTCTAAGTAAGAGAGAGATAACGGGGCGCTAGATAACCACAGGATTCTTTTCGCACCGGCTAATAAGCTCATTGCCATTTTCGGTAACCAGAAGAAGATCTTCGATTCTTACTCCTCCCCAACCGGAAACGTAGATACCAGGCTCAATTGTGACCGTGGCTCCATCGGGTATTATTTCATCGGTAGCTAATTTGGATAGTCTTGGTCGCTCATGGACGTCAATGCCGATGCCGTGCCCTACCGAGTGGCCAAACTCTTTCCCATATCCCGCATTGGTAATCACATCTCGCGCTAAAGTATCGACACTCTCGCCACTTACTCCTGCTTTAAGCCCTGCTATCGACGCCTTATGCGCATCTGACACGATGGTGTAAATCTCCTCAAAGCGTGAATCATGACTCTCTCCAATGAAGAAGGTCCTGGTTAGGTCACTATTGTAACCGTTGACTCTCGCCCCCATATCTACGATCACTGCTTCTCCATCCTGAATGGGTTTGTCAGATGGATTATGATGGGCCATTGCGCCGTTAACTCCAGAGGCAACGATAATCGGAAATGCCATACCATCGGCGCCAGCTTCCCTCATCAACACCTCTAACTTCCATGCCAATTCACGTTCGCTCATTCCAGGCCAAATAATGAATCGCACCTGCTCCATGGCCCGATCGGTTATGGCTGCCGCCGTCCTAATCCTCTCTATCTCTTCATTATTCTTGGCCCTACGGAAAGGCGTAACGGCATCATCTAGCTTGACCCATTCGATGCCGTCGACACCCTGCAGTTCGGCAAATTGGGTGAGTGTGATCCTGTCAGGTTCCAGCCCGATTCTCTTGATGTTGTCTCGAACGAGAAAACCAGGCCACTCTTTTTTCTGATTCCTTCCGAATTGCTCTAGCGCGAAATCTGGCGCTTGGTTGCTTGCCTGCTCACAATAGCGCGAGTCAGTGCCAAGAAGGGCAGCCTTCTCGGATATGAGTAGCCACCCTGCTGTTCCAGTGAAACCACTTATCCATCGCCGATTAGAGGTACTCCCAATTAATATGGCATCTACATCCCATTCCTCGAGCATTGCCCTGACGTCATCGATTCGTTTAGAGTATTGGCTTGTTGTTGATTTCAACGTTTCTCTCGTGAAAGCTAAATTATGAATTATGACGAATCTCTTCACTCAATATCTTGTGGAGGATGGCGCTCATCGTCGCGTACGTCGGATCCATACCGAAATAGGACAAGTGTTGGGCGCCCAGATTCTTGCCCTTACTGAATGGAGTATCCGAAGCATAGTGGAGTACGCCGATGGGGAAGGGCGCACTGTACAGATTGACTAGTTCATTGCGCGGAAAACGTTGAGGCCGCGTCATCTCATAAATACTGCTCAGGTACGGCCCGGCTTCCATTTCGATGACTGTGTAACCCTCCTGATAGAAGACATCCATGTAAGTTTCGTTCTGAAGAAAAGTTCCTAATGCTGACGTCGCCTTCTGATTGTCCATCACTGCTCCGTAGACAAGGTAAGGGGCAACGTCATTAGCACCAAGGCAATTATCAAAGAGGTAAGTGTTTTCTGATTGTTCATCGTGAACGACGTTCGGTATCATGACGTCCCCAATACGGCCGTTTAGAGTTGCAGCTTTGCCCATAATGAAGACACCACGGATGTCTGCGATATTCCGAGCAACCTCGGAGAGCACCAAATACGCCGCCATCCCAAGCGGGAAGTCGATATTGATTATCAATGCCTCACTATTACGGAGCGATTCAACTCCCGGCAGTTTAAGACGTGGATCGAGGCGCTCAGACTGAAGGCTACTCATCTTTACAACCTGTACCTCAACATCAAAGACGTGCCGGCTGGGCGCTCTTACGATGCCAAGAGATTCCTCGTGTCGTATTCGATCTGTGGCAACCTGGGGATGAATTGCCTCGTATTTCTTAAGGGCGTAATAAAGGAAGTTTTCTCGGCTGCTGGGAACATTGCGCTCAAGGATGTCAGAATACTCGTCCTTCAGATCAGAAGAGCCTTTGGCCTCGATAAAACTGACTAGATCGTCCTCCCGCATTAATGCGAATCCTGAGAGAAGGTTTGCCAGGCTATGAGTATTGCTGGAAACGAAATAAATCGGATGATCTTCAAAACG
>JAUVOB010000365.1 GCA_030599405.1 Chloroflexota bacterium
CAGTTAATAGTCGCTTCTTACTCATATCAATCTCCTCGCATTAGATTATAAAAAGTTTTGCACAATCTTATTTATGTTAAGTTATTCGATAGTTGCCGCGTATCCATTTGAAGGACTCAGGCAGCTCATCTGTATTTTCAGACCTGTAAGGAACCAGTCATAAATCCAGTCATTACCTAGAATAGACCCTGTTCGGCCTGCTCGACCGCGACGGACAAAGCTCTGGCCTTGCTCATACACTCTTGATATTCGCGCTCCGGATCACTGTCCGCCACGATACCGGCCCCGGCCTGGATATGAACTGTATCACCCTTTACAAGCATGGTGCGGATAGCGATGCAGGTATCCATACTCCCGTCGTGGCTGAAATAACCCACCGCGCCCGCATATAGACCCCGTCTTTCCTTCTCAAGGTCCTCAATAATTTCCATCGCCCGAACTTTTGGCGCGCCACTGACGGTGCCGGCCGGGAAGGTCGCTCGCATCAGATCGTAAGCGTCCAGTTCAGGTCGCATCTTTCCTTCAACGTGGCTGACAATATGCATGACATGACTATATCGTTCAATCGTCATAAGCTCGCGGACGGAGACTGTTCCGTAGTCACATACCCGGCCGATATCATTCCTGCCCAGGTCAACCAACATGACGTGCTCGGCCAGTTCCTTTTCATCGGCCAGAAGTTCCTTCTCCAGGGCGTTGTCTTCTTCCTCTGTTTGGCCACGCCATCGAGTGCCGGCGACAGGCCTCAGGCTGGCTACGCCGTCCTCAAGACGCACGTGCATCTCAGGGGATGTGCCGACGACCTGGAATCCCTCGTCGGCGAAATCGAAGTAAAACATATAGGGCGAAGGGTTCAGCATTCGCAGCGCCCTGTATATAGCGAATGGATGGGCGTCGGTGCTTCTGCTGAGACGCTGACTCAGAACGACCTGAAATATATCACCTGAGACAATATGTTCTTTCGCCTGTAGAACCATCGATTCGAAGGCTGTTTGATCTCGATTTTCGTCAAGTTGAGACGCAGCCTGACTATTGGTTGCCCTGCTCCATCGTCTCTGTGGTATGGTCGGCAAAGGCCGCAACAAACGTTCGCTGACCCGCTCAATTCGCTGCACGGCGTCAAAATAGGCCATTTCAATATCCCGCTCCATCTCATTTGGCGGCGAATCGCCTAGAAAGGCATTGGCCAGGATTATTAGCCTGTGCCTGGCATGGTCGAAGACGACCAGTGTTTCGGCGAGAAGAAAGATGGCGTCAGGAATGTCGATAACCGGTTCAGCCGTCTCCGAAAGCTCTTCAAAGAAACGGACGATATCATATCCGAGGTAGCCGACTGCCCCACCGCTGAAGCGTGGAAGGCCGGATATCGAAGCCGGGATATAGCGGCTCAATTCTTCTTTCAGCACGGTTAGGATATCTTCGTGATCATCAAGATCCCGTCTTGAAACATCACCGTTATTGCTGATTGAAAGCTCGTTTCCTCGAAGAGACAGCTTTCCACTTGGATGGATCCCAACGAAAGAGTACCGGCCCACTTGTTCGCCCCCTTCGACCGATTCCAGGAGAAAGGAGGGCCCCAGCACGTCCATCAATTTGATATATACCGTCACTGGCGTCTCCAGGTCGGCCGGAAAGGTCCTGATAACCGGTATCAGATTTGCCTTGTCCGAAGCTAATGTGCGAAACTCAGACAATCCCGGCCTATATACAGCCTTCTGTGACCTCTGTTGCGCACTATTCATCTCATCCTCCAAAATAACGTACTGTTCATCCGGCTCTTGATTTAACGGATGATCACATTTTGTTCAAAGTTGTCTCGATCAAAAAACGCTCACGTCCCTGACAAACACCACACTAATTGTGGTCTTCAGGGACGAGAGCGTTCATTCTCCCGCGGTACCACCCTTCTTAGGCTGCTGTTAAAACAAAAACACGCCGGTGACGGCGCGTAAACTGCGGCTATATATGTTCTAGGAGCCAGCCTCACTCATCTCAGTCCGATTTCACCAATAAATAGTCGTGTCAGTGAAATGAGACCTATGCCCTGGTAACGGCGGCATCTCCGTCCTGGGCTACTTGGCCAAAAGAAATCCGTTGGCCCAGGAGACTCCCCGGTCCATTCACCTACTGCGCTGTTGCCGTTCTTCCACCAATCATGCCGGCTCTCTATAACTCGCTTTGTAGGATACTAATCCGGTTCGTAGTCGTTCTGTTATTCGATTGTCGCCATGTTAACATCGGGCAAGATCATTGTCAAGGTGTAGGGTGGGCATGGGCAGAACTTGATGCATGGAATCGGGACAAATAATCCAGGGTGTTATTCCAGGGACTTTACTTCGCAGTGAGTCAATCTGGCAAGAAAAAGCCCGGACGGACAATTATCTAACTGCCTTAGACCGGGCTCTAGGTAACTATCTGATTCTTGGGAGACCGATTCTCATCCGGTTTCCCTATTTTAGATTATCCTTATTCGGATCTAAGGAAAAGGATCATGGTCACTCTGCTTACATCTCCGCCAAGTTCTGTGCCGAGTGCGACGACAGAGATCGGCCCTAGTACAGCTGTCGCTTCATCCATATCACCGCCTATCAAGCCGCCCATGGCGCTCTCCAGCGCACCGGCGAATCCGTCTACGTCGATGTATAGAACGGGCGACGTGCCACCAGGGAACTCGGACCAGACAGAGCTATAGAGATCGCTATCCGCCAGCGATGAATCTCCACGAAAAACATCTTCCACGGCGTCCTCACCAGAAGTTATGAAGAAGTAGCCATCGCCAACTCCGTAGGAC
>JAUVOB010000185.1 GCA_030599405.1 Chloroflexota bacterium
ACTTCCCATGACGTAGTCGACAAGGTGCGATGGCTGGTTGATATGAGGCGGGTTGGCCATTCCGGTACTCTGGATCCTTTAGCAACGGGTGTATTACTGATCTGTGTGGGAAGAGCTACACGTTTAGTAGAGTACCTGGTTAGCCAAAGGAAACGGTACAAGGCAACTGTGCGTCTTGGCCAGGCAACGGATACGTTCGACGCGGAGGGCCAAATCGTCTCCGAGCGCTCTATCACAGCTACCCGGGACGAGATCAACAATGCGCTAGATGGTTTCAGGGGCGAGATCGCCCAGAAGGCTCCCCGCTATTCGGCGATCAAGGTTGACGGTGAGCCTCTCTATAAGCGTGCCCGGCGGGGAGAGATTCCAGAGCGCCCCGAAAGACAGGTGACGGTATACGAGTTGGAGATCCTGGAGTGGGATTCCCCGTTATTGAGGATTGATCTGACGTGTTCCTCCGGCACTTATGTCCGATCGATCGCTCACGATCTCGGCCAAGTACTAGGTTGCGGAGGACACTTATCCCAGTTGCGCCGGATGTCGATTGGCGACTTTTCACAAGGGGATGCCGTGTCGCTTGATACCCTTAACCGAGAAAACTGGCCTGATCACATGATGCCCAAGGAGGTAGCCGTCCGTCATTTGCCGCGTGTCGATGTCCCGGTTGAACAGGCAATTAAGCTCTACCATGGACAGCCAGTTCCCAGCCCAATCGAATGGAAAGATGGTGAACTACTACGCGTCTATGATGACCAGAATCGTTTTGTAGGAATTGCCACTTTCGATGCGGGTCAATATCAAGCGAAAAAGATCTTCTATCAGCCGGATATGTAGAGACCTCCAGGTTACTCCTTTTCTGGATTGGCCAAGCAGGGATCGGGGATCGAGGGGACACAAGATATGCATCGCGATACCGAGCTGATCACTGAGAAAGTGCACCAGAAACGAAGGATGAGAAGAAATTTGGGGAATCAAGGCGATTCTACCAAGGCTTTTTTAGCTAACCTTGGGTTGTCTGATACAATCGCTGGCTTATGACTCTTTTGTATGAGCGTGTTTCAGATCTGGCTGCAATCCAGGAAAGAAGACCGACTTTCCTGGCCATTGGCGTGTTCGACGGAGTCCATCGAGGGCATCAAGAATTGCTGCAGCGCATGTCCGACGCTTCCAAAAACGCCGGCGTACGATCGGCCGCGTTGACGTTTTTTCCGCATCCCAGATCCGTGGTTCCCGGCCGAAGCAGCCCTCTCTACCTCTGCACACTTGATGATCGAGTCGAGCTTCTTGCAGAGCAGGGGATAGACTTGGTCATTACCCACCCCTTCGACGATAAGGTTCGAGAAACAACTGCGACAGAGTTTGTCGAACGTCTCTGCAACTACCTCGGCCTCAGCGAACTGTGGGGAGGAAATTTCGGTCTCGGCTATAAACGTGAGGGCGATTTGCACTTCCTGAGCCGGCTAGGAGAGAAGAAAGGCTTCACTGTACATCAGTTTGATGCTTTTATCGAGTGGAAGGGACGCCCGATTAGCAGCAGCCGCGTTCGTCAAGCTGTTCGCGAAGGCTCGATGGAGGATGTCTCCGCTTTGCTGGGCCGTTCCTACCGCATGGGCGGGACGGTGATCCATGGCGATGGTCGAGGCAGGGTATTTGGTATCCCAACAGCCAACCTTGCTGTGTGGCATGAGCAATTAATGCCGGCTAGTGGCGTTTACGCGACCTACGCATGGTTGGATGGCCATCGATACCCGGCCGCGACCAACGTCGGAGTCCGACCAACTGTGAACGGTCGCAGCCTGATCGTCGAAACCCACCTCATCGAATTCGAGGGCGATCTCTACGGACAAGAGCTGATCCTTGACTTCGAATCGCGAATACGTGACGAGAAGAAGTTCCCAGGAGTAGACGCTTTGGTCGCTCAGATCAGGGCAGACATATCCCTGGTTCAGACACGGCTGCAGCCCTCGCACCCCTGAGTATATTTGACAGCCGAATTCAGAATAAGGTATACTTCCAGATATATTTTGGTATGTCTAAAATTATTCTTTTGACAGGCAAAAAATGAGCGGTGTTGCGTCATGGACACTCGAAAAGTGGTGGAATACCTGTGTTCACACCGGATGCTAGTTGGTTTGTATTGATGTCAGGAAGGCAGTTATGAATGAGAATGTAATTGAGACGAAGGGGTTAACAGTCTACTATGGACCTCATCGGGGCATCGTCGACGTGGACCTTGAAGTACGTAAGGGGGAGATATTCGGATTCTTAGGCCCGAACGGCGCCGGAAAAACTACCACAATACGGGTGTTGATGGATATCATCCGCCCGAACCTCGGCAATGCCAGCATATTCGGGCTGGATTGTCAGAAGGATGGAGTCAAGCTTCGAGAGCGCGTCGGCTATCTGCCCGGGGAATTAAGCCTACCTCGGAATTCGACTGGACGACGATACCTGAAGATAGTCGATAGCCTCCGGGATAAGAAAGCTGATCCGGCTTTCTTACGTGAAATTTGCGCACGACTGGATCTGGACACCAGTAGAAAGATTCGTGAGTACTCCTCTGGTAACAAGCAGAAACTAGGACTGGTTTCGGCTCTCATGAATAAAGCGGATCTTATGGTTCTGGATGAACCGACAATTGGACTGGATCCGCTGATGCAACAGAGCGTGCTGGAGCTGGTCCTTGAGGCGAAAGAGGAAGGGCGGACGGTATTCTTCTGTTCTCACATCCTCTCAGAAGTACAGACGGTCTGCGATCGGGTAGGCATCATTCGCGAGGGAAAGCTGATAAAGGTCGAACGCATTGACGCCCTAACTGCCCAACCATTCCAGAGACTATTATTCAGGTTTGACAAGATGCCGGCTGAGGATGCCTTCTCCTTCGACGGCGTCAAAGTACTTAGCCGAGATGGGAATGCGATTACGCTGGAGGTCCGGGAAAACCTCCCGGAGGTCATGCGGTCGGCCGCTAACAATGAAATCACGGACATTGAAACTCAACCCGTGACGTTGGAAGAAGTATTCATGGCCTACTACGGTCGGAATAATAGAATGAACAAGCGCTCGAAAGAGCAGGCTTCAGCCGTTCAAAACGGAGGCAACGATGTTTAATTTGTTTCTTCACGAGTTGCGATCGAGACGCACCGCTATTTTGGGATGGGGCCTGGGCATCGCTGCCTTTGGCATACTTATTATCATGATATTCCCCGACTTTGCAGGCCAGCTTGAAGGATTCAATATCGATGAAATCGAGTTCTATCAGCTCATGGGCGATTTTGGCGATTTCGCCTCTTTTAAGGGCTTTGTGTCGGCCGAGATGTTCACCTTTATACCGATCCTGCTTTCTATATACGCTATTATCAACGGGACAGGAACGCTGGCAGGTGAGGAGGATAATGGAACCCTGGAACCCTTGATGTCCCTGCCACTCCACCGCTGGCAACTGGTAATGACCAAAGCGTTGGCCTTGGCTATCGCGCTATTCTTGATCCTAGTGGTCATCTCCATAGGTGAAGTAATCGCCTTCAATGCTTTACCAGCCGGCACCGAGTTGGGAGGTGTTGAAGCGGTGGATCTCGTGGTGGCGACGCTGGCTATCTGGCCGTTGATTATGGTATTCGCCACATTGAGCCTTTTGCTCGGCGCCTTTATGCCCTCCCGCCGTTTAGCCGCCACGGTGGCCACAATAGTCTTGATTGCCACTTACCTCGGAAATAATCTGACTGAGATGGTGGATTGGCTTGAGACGTTGAAGCCGATTTTTCCGTTTAATTACTACAGCGGGCAAAGTATTCTGGAGAGTGGCCTGGACACAGGCGACCTGCTCGTACTGCTCGGTACGTCAATCTTCTTCTTCGTCCTGACTCTGGTCAGTTTCCAACGCCGTGACGTCACCGTGGGTGCCTGGCCCTGGCAGCGGGCCCAGATTCCCAGCCATAGCGAAGCATAGCAAGCCGCAGCGACCTACATTTCTGGGGCCGGATGATGTCACCATTTCAGCCGGCCCCCACCTTTTTATAGCAAAGTGAGAACCTTATCCCCCGTCCGCACTTCTAGCGGCTCACCTTCCCAGGCGCAATAATATCCTCGCATGCCACCGTCTAGAAACTGCAACGTTTCTTTGACTACTTCAACCGGCGGCTTGGCGTCCAAGTTCAGCACATAGTTACTGAAAGGAACGCAGGGCTTCGCAACTTTTATTCCAGTCAACGTCCCCCGAGACGCATCTTTGGTTTCGATCACAAATGTGACTCCAGGCTCTTCCAGGAGCGGAGCCAATTCAACTCCGTCGACCAGCTCGATAAGTATGTTTTCGCCGCCGCAACCCATAGATAGCTCTGAACCGAATCGACGGACCATTCGCTCGTAATTCTGCGCGAAGTTAAAGGAGATGGCGCTGCTCGGCCGGTGCCTGGAGCGATGGTGCCAACTGTGATGTACGTCGTGAATCTCCCGGCTGTCGATCAAACCGATGACACCTTCGGAGGTCAGACGGGCAGCCGGAACGATTGAAAGGGCGCCTAAATCGTAGTAGCGATCTGGTCCTTCGCCCTTTTTTAAGGCGTCTTTCTGTATCTGTATTTGTCTGATATGTCCGATTAGTCGCATGGTTTAATCCTTTAGTACCTTGCACTGGAAGAAAGATATTTGGTGATTCATCATTTTCATGGTAGAGGAAATCGATCCATGATGGCAATTAAACAAAGCTGTATAAGAAAACTAAAGGTCGTTACCGCCCAATCC
>JAUVOB010000450.1 GCA_030599405.1 Chloroflexota bacterium
CGGGTAAGGCTCCGGTAATAAACATCCGATGCAGGCGCGATCTCCGTGTCCGCGGATGGACTGAATCAGCCATGCTCATAAATGGTCAGTCGTATACAACTGAGGAGAATGAGAAAGGGTACTTGATCGATAGCGAGTCGGATCTGTCAATCATGGTTCCCATCGGTTCGATGGTTCGCATTGAGGCATCCGCCGCTGATCTTGCTATCAAGAATCTTGAAGGCGATCTCACAATCGGCGATGTCGCAGGAGATGCGTCCCTGCTTAACCTAGCGAGCGTCAGCGTGAACAAAATAAGCGGCGACATGTCCGTAAAAAACCTGAGTGGGTCCTTCAGCGCCGGTGATATTTTGGGCGATTGTGTGTTTCGGAACGTGTTCGATGTCAGACTCGACACAGTGCACGGCGATTGCGCAGCCAGGAATGTGAATGGCGTTTTGGAAGTGGAAGCGGTTATGGGTGATTTTTCCCTCCGGACAATCAATGGCGATGTCTCCATCGATAAATGCCATCGCGACGTGAACCTCCGCAACATTGGAGGGCTGGTCAACTCCCTTGCGATACACGGCGATGTTCGACTGCGCGGCGGACTGGCGCTTGGAAAACACCAGATCAGCGCAGACGGCGACATTGTAGTGTTGTGGCCTCCCCAGATACCAGTGGTTGTCGAGGCAACTGCCCCACAGATTAAGAGTAAATTACCTCTTTTGGATATGTTAGAAGGGGAGAATAGTCTGAGTGGTCGAATCGGTGATGATGGTGCTGTCTTGATCCTGAATGCGAAGGGCCGTATCATCCTTAAGGAATTGTCCACGGCAAAAGATCCCTGGGACCAGACAGCAAATGGTGATTATACGGTTGACCTTGGCTTTGACTTAGCCGATCTGGGCGAGCAAATCTCGGATGAGATTAACGCCCATATGACTGCCTGGTCTAGGCGAATGGAAAACGAATTCGGTCCAAAATTTTCTGCGAAGATTGAGAAGAAGGCCCAGGAGGCCGCAGCAAAAGCGGAACGTGCCGTTACGAGAGCAGTTCGCCGAGCGGAGAAGGATGCCAGCCGGGCACGCTGGGGTATGGGTCCAGGTACGGATAGTAGCTGGGCTGCCCAGAAGGCGACGAGTAAACAAGAGCAGAAGACCACGGCAGAAGAACAATTGAAGATCCTGCGTATGGTAGAGAAGGGAATCATCTCCCCAGATGAGGCTGGTACATTACTTGATGCCCTGGAGAATTAATCAGAGCTAGATGTTAGCAGTACCTGCGACGGTTGCTGGTCATCAGGCTAGCGGCCCCAGACCAATCGAGTTAAACAAGGATTCTGGACAAATCCTTGATATATTAGATATTGCTTTTGGACCTCTACCTAGAGGTCGTGGCCAACGCATGTTGATCAATTCCACTGGGACGAATGCCTGGTCGCTATTTGGCTTTCACTTTGGTGACTATTTCCGGGGTATCGCGCCTGGATTTGTATGGGAAGAAGATGGGCGTATCGTTGGGACCTTATCATTGCTGGCGGCCCGCAAGAGCGGCAGGTACCTCATTGCCAATGTGGCAGTCCACCCCGAATACAGGAGAAAGGGAATCGCGACAGGGTTGATGAGTTCAACAATGGATTACATTCAGAGCCGCGGCGGTCGGCAAATATTGCTGCAAGTGGAGCGAGATAATGAGGCGGCAATCCGGCTCTATTCAGTACTCAACTATAAACCGCTTGGTGATGTTAATCGCTGGGAATCAAATTCTGTCCGTCTCCGGACTATCACTCCTACGATCAACCCGGGTGTGAA
>JAUVOB010000109.1 GCA_030599405.1 Chloroflexota bacterium
AGTAGGGCAATATTAAGGGCCAGTAAACCTACTGTCAGAGTAGCAGTACCCAGCCAATCGATCCGGGGCCGGCTAACTGGACGGGGTAAATCTCGTAAGATCCACCAAGAGGCGGCGATGCCGATCAAAGCCAAGGGGATATTCAAATAGAACTGCCACTGCCAGCTAAGGAAACGTACCAGGAGCGCTCCATAGAGCGGACCCCACACCCATCCGGCTGTATCGATCGCTCCCAACGTACCAAGGGCTGTCGGCCGTTTCTTCGCTTCATATACGTCGCCGATGATAGCCATGCCCACAGGTACCATCGCTCCTCCGCCCAAAGCCGTCAAGACCCGGCCAAATATGAAGGAAGGGAGGTCAGGCGCCAAAGGGACCCAGATCGAACCAGCCAAAAATAGAGTAAACGCGGCAATGTATACCGGTCGCCGGCCGAGAATATCGCTAATCCGACCGACAAATGGCATGACTACCACGTAGGCTATCAGGTACGCGTTAACGATCCAGGCTGCGTCGTCAAGACCGTCTGGAAGAGGGATTTCCAGGTCGAAGACGATCTGACGAAGCATCGTGGAGACCACCGTTAGATCGTCCGCGGCAACAAATACGCCGAAGGCTAGAACGATTAGAATAGCGTTGGCTGGCGGTTTACGAGATGACATAGCCTGATAAATCGGAACGAGATAGGGATAGAGTAAAGCCAGGTGGGAAACTCAGAGCATTGAAAAAGGTTGTCATAGTTTAAAAGCGAAGCAGAATCAGAGGAAAATTTCCTTCAGGTCGGCTGATATCTCGGAGGCAATTATGCGAGAAGGTACTGTTGGATCGTGAGATACTACCATCTCTTTTCCTTCTATAGCGAGCTTGCGGATTCCCTCAATCTGGGATAGAGATAGTGCCAGAGCCGATCCCTTCTCCATCGCCTGTGCCGTAAGATACCTTTCTTCCCCCAAACCAGACAAGGCAAGATTTGTGGTGACGGACACACTATTGACCTTATCGTCTATTTCTGTTTTTATCTCAATGTATTCTGACAAGGCGATCCATCCATAAACATCGAGTTTAGCATTTTCGGCTTCCATGAGCTACAACATTCAGACAATTAGAGCCATCTAATCTAATGGGCTATAATTCGAAGTGGACGAATGCGTAGCACATGGCTCATCAGGTTGGGTATTTCGCACCAGAGGTTATTCTAAATCAAGGTATCGAAGACCAATCATGTAAGTCTGATACGCACAGTTTCAGAAATTATTGACCAATTTTAACCCCGACGGAGGGCGTGGATGAATAAGATGTTTAGCTTCGTGGCCGGAGCTTTTTGTGGAGCAATTGTGGGAGCAACTGCTGCGTTACTTTTGGCGCCTGCGTCTGGCGAAGACCTGCGTTCAGAAATGGTGAATCGGTGGGATGAGGCTCTAGCCGAGGCAAAACAGGCGATGGAGGAAACTCGCCTGGAGCTTCAAACACAATTTGAGCAGATGCAGAAGGGGAGCTATCAAGAGTAGATTGTTAAATGGTCCAACGAATCGACCCAATACTTCTACTGTTCCGCAGTCAGCCAGTAAGATGCGGGTGATGAAATCATAGGATTCAAGGCGGCAACAACCAGAATTCCACCATCTTCACCGAGATCAAATGTCCACCGCCCCTGATTTAGTTCGTTTAGCGTCAAAGGTGTTACCTGGAAATTAGCGCCCTCTTCAATCAGAATCACCACCCAGGGCTGTGGTAGCAGCCTTCCAGTCTGAACAAAACCACTTGCCGACCAGCCAGCCGTATCGGAATCCGCATCCATCACTAATGCAAGCTCCGGCACAGTGAAATTGTCGATAGCAAATCCTCCACCGCTGACTGCAGAATCGGTGAGGACCTCAAAGCGGATGGTTGCCACCTGACCGGCATATTGGCTCAGATCAATCGACTCCCTAACCCAACCACCGTCGTTATTTGCCTCATCCTGACTGCTGCCGCCAAAAGCCGGGCCAAACTCTCCCGGTGACGTATGTTCCGGCTCCAGAATATCCCAAGAGACGCCACCGTCGGTTGAAATGGTAACATAGGCGAAATCGTACTCTTCTTCTAGATCATACCAGGCTGAGAATTCGAGCGTTGCGCTGTTAAGCCCGGTCAAGTCGATATTTGCCGCGAGTTGAGCGTCCAGCTCATCTGCCATCGGTGCGTACCACATCCTGTCACTGGCTAAGCTAGTGGTTCCCATAAGATTAGCTGTCGTATCTCCGACAAAGCTGATCGTGATAGGGCCGGAGTGGTCAAGCTTGATATAGTGGACACCGTACTGGTTAATTCTCTTTAGTGCACTGTATTCTGACGATGAAATCTCCTCCTCATGTACCGGCCGATGAAGTCGCAAATTAGCGTAGCCATATTCTGGGCCGGCGGTCAAGTCATCCACGTAATTGGCAACAGCCCAATTGCCTAGGAATTGCTCCAAAGTAACCTCGGGTTTGTAGGTCGCCAGAATGGCCTGCACTCCGGCCAGCCCGTCGGCCGGCTGGGACGATAATTCAGAAATCGCAGCCACTCCTAGCTGCTCCCAGAGATACACGGTAAAAAGAAAAGAAGCGCCGTAGTGGGCGTATAGTGAATCCTCATCCTCGAAGTTCCACGAATTTAAAGGAACATCCGGCTTGTGCAGATAATCAGTCACCGTATCTACGGTATCGAGTCCGGCGTATAGCTCAGTTAGCTGAGCCAAGCCCTCATTGATCCAGACAGACTCATTGGCATCGTTGTGCCATTGGATGAGGTGTTGTACTTCGTGAATGAGAGTGCCCTGGTAGAGATCATCTCCTAGGTTTAGGTTGGCCATATTAAGATAGACTATTTCTTGTTGATTGGAATCAATTACGACGGTCCAGGGGTATTCGTCTCCGCTGTTGAAGAATCCTAGCTCTCTGTCACCGTTGTACCCATCCAAATGCAATACGCTAAAATGGACGTCGTTGTCAACTCCAGGACGCCATTCCTCCCCAAATAGACGGCTAACAACCGGATAGAATTCCTCCTCAAAGCGCTCGGCCGCAGCTATCACCGACTCGGAATCGAAACCAAGGGCAGTCTCAACCCAAAAATAGGCGTGGTCTGTAACTGCCAGCAATTCTGCCTGGATACGACCTTCATCTGTCCTGAATACCTGGCGATCTCCGATTTCATATGGTTCACGTTGGATGGTCCTTTCGCCAATGTAACTAGATCCCAACCTGGCTGCACTCTCATAATAATCACGGGGTGGGTACCCTTCGTCCATCAACGCCCGAAGATACATCCAATGGTGATCTTCGAGCGGCGTTTGCTCGATATCTGACGGAGGAGCGAACAGAGGCTCGGCTGTCTCTGTTTCGGTTGCATCAACCGTTGGCATCTGGGTAACCTGTGCCTCAGCTGTAGCGACTGGAGTCTTAACGGTGGGGGATTCGGTAGGCGCATCGGCGAGGGCCGGCGACTTGGTGGCTGATTCGAGGGTGCTTGCGAACTCAAATTCTGTCGTTGAGTCATCGAATGGCAGCAGTAGGAAGAATGCGACGCCCACAACGGCAATAGTAGCGCATACCATACAAAGTGACATGACAGCACAACCTGTTGCCAGCCAGTACGCATTCCTGCTTGTTTTCCGATCAGGTTCAGGAGTCGCTGGTGTATTAATGGTCACTGATCTACCCAAAACGTTATTCGGTTACTTTGAACTGGTAACCTGCTGGCTGATTCGTTACAGGAGTGCTACCGGCAACAATTATAACAGCTTCATTGAAATCATCGCCGAAGGAGAATAACCACTGACCCGTTTGATGGGAATCAAGATCTAGTTGTCTGATTTCATATGCTCCATCTTGAATCATAATCGCTTGAACAATAAACCGCTGGGGTAAATAGTTTGTATGCCGGATAAACCCTTCAGAACTCCATTCCCGGTCGACCTTTTCGAAATCATCGTAGAAGCCAAGCTCGGGTATCGAGATGTCGTCGATTACAAAACCCTGCCCATGAACCGTGTCGTCTGTTACTGTCTCGAATCGGAGCTGTATCTTCTGTCCCGCAAATGGTGACAGATCGGCCGTCTCCTCTATCCATATGGGTGTTTTACCGCCACCGCTAACGCCGGTAAAGGCGGGACCATAACTGTTTCCTTGCGGGTTAGAGGAGGTACTGGAACCGGTGTCTAGAGGCAACCAGGTTGCCCCGTTATCAGTCGATACAGCTACGTAGGCATAATCCCATCCGTCTTCGAGTTCGTACCAGGTCCAGAAATTGAGAGTTGCCCGGTCAACCGCGCTTAAATCAAGTTCCCTGGTTAGAGTCATATCAGAATCATCGGCTGGATAGCTGCTCCAGATAAATTGCCCGTTGCGAGGCTGCGTGTCAACCAGACGCACTTGCTGCGTCCCAGTAAAGACGAAGGATACTGGTTTCTCGCTCCTGATACGGAGATAGTCCGCGCCAAATTGTTGAATAGTCGCCTGTCCACTTGCCGGGAAACGCCTGATATCTTCGACATCGTCTATTTCTGGAAGATCTAGATCCCGATAGAAATAGAGACCATTGTCAGCCAGACTACTGTCGAGGTAATTGGCGACAAGCCACTGGGCAAAGAAATCGTCAAAGCTGATGCCAGGATTGATATCCAACAACACCTGCTCAATACTCATGATGCCATTATCGGGTTGTGATACCAGCGATCGCGTCGCCTTCTCCCCATATTGTTCAAGAAAATAGGCGAAGAAGAGAAACGACGCTCCGTAGTGGGCGTCTGCTTCCTCGCCTTCATAATGGAAATCGTTAAGTTGTACATCCGGCTGTCTTGAGAAGGCTTCTAGGTACGCCGATTCGCTGTATCCATTTAGGAAGCTAGACAACTCAGAAAGACCTTCGTTTATCCATACCTCCTCGTTACCATCTACGTTCCAGTGAATCATGTGTTGCATCTCATGGGCGATGACATGATAATACCGCTCGCTTCCGACGGGGGCGCGATTCAGACTTAGGTACATGAGTTCACGCTCATTTGAGTATTGATTCACATCAGTGACAAATTCGTCGGCCTGTGAGAAGTAGCCGATCGTCCCACCACCCAAATCGGCAAGATGCAGGATATTCACCCTCGGATCGCCATCGATTCCAGGCTGCCATTCTTGACCGAAGAACGTTCGACTTATGGGAAGGATTTGCTCTTCGATCTTTTGCGCCGCTTGTTTTAACATCTCGGCATCAACAGGTACGCCATTCTCAAACCAGAGATTGAGGTGATCCGACCGGTAAAGGAGTGTCGCCTCTATTTGAAGGTTTTCATCGTTATCATGGTCTTTGTACCAGAAGTTCGCTAGGTCGCCATTTTCGTACTCAATAGGCTCGATCCTGGCGATATAGGGTATATCCGGGTTATCATTGAAGCGTTGGGTTAAAGCGACTAGATCTCGGCGCGGGATGATTGCCTCTTCGATTTCAAGCTGATTGTTATACGACTCGGCCTGAGGCGCTAAATAAGCCGCGGGGTCGATATCCGGCTCGTCGCGCCCTTGCACTAACGAACCGCAGCTCATCAAGAGAATAGACAAAGTTATGGAAATCACGGCTCCGATCAGGAGACTGGAATAGCGCGTATTGCCAGGTCGCATAATGACGGCTGATTATACGGTTCACATACTGGATCGCAACTGAACAGGGACATAGGTGTTTCTGCAATTTAGGGTTACGTAAAGCCCACTTGAGGTGTTTATGAAATATGCGCACATTGTTGGCTGGGGAAGCTTCCTGCCTGACAAGGTATTGACCAACGAGGAAATCGCTGAAACGGTGGATACGACACCCGAGTGGATTTACTCTCGGACGGGTATCACCGAAAGACGTATCGCAGGACCGCAGGAAACTACGGCCACGATGGCCTTCGAAGCCGCTGCCCGGGCTCTAACCGTGGCCGACATGCGCCCTTCTCAGATAGATCTCATAATTGTGGCCAC
>JAUVOB010000144.1 GCA_030599405.1 Chloroflexota bacterium
GCATAGTGCTATCAGACAACTCTTGACGGATGTCGACTGGGGTGATCTCGATTATCTCATCATAGACCTTCCCCCCGGAACCGGAGATGCACAATTATCCGTGGCCCAATCAATTCCCTTATCAGGGGCCATCATCGTTACACAACCTATGCAGGTTGCGATAGACGATGCGCTTCGAGGGTTGAAGAGGTTTCAGAAACTCGAGGTACCGATTATCGGCGTGATCGAGAATATGAGCGGAGACTTTTTTGGAACTGGCGCCGGAGAGGCCTTGGCCGTGGATCAGGACGTCCCCTTTTTAGGCTCGATACCCTTAGATGCCGAAGTGCGGATCGGTGGAGATAACGGCAGGCCTATCGTCGTAGCCGCGCCACAGTCACAGGCTGGAGAAGCCTTTAGCGAGATCATACCGGCGGTGGCGGCTCGTGTAAGCGTGCTAACGTTGTCTATAAAGCAGCCTGATATCATTCCACTTCAAATGATTGGATAGCCAGGTTGCGGACGGCATTAATAGACCGGCAATTTTGGACCGGCCATCTATATATTGGCCGTAGTAGACAGGCGATATTAGACAGGCATCCGGCTCGAATATCTTAAAACCGGCCCTGGTGGCCGGATTTTGTTTTTCTAGTAGAGTAATTAAATATTCAAGAAAACCCTTACAATTCAACCAGCACTGCCTCCATTTTTGGTTTTCTTTCGGAGAGTATAAATGACGGAATCAGTAGTTGGAATTCGATTCCAAAAACTCGGAAAACTCTATCATTTCCGACTGACCGAAGACGCAATTGGGATTGATCCTGGAGATCATGTGATTGTTGAGACAAAAAGAGGCCGCCAGCTAGGCCAGGTTATTGCCCACGTGGAACCAGATAGGGTTGACAGGCGCCGGGGTATCAAGGCCATTGAGCGCAAGGCTACTCCCCGTGATTTGGTGATGAGGCAGGTGTGGGAGCAAAAAGAACTTGACGCTTTGATAACCTGCCGAGAGCAGGCGGCCATGTTAGGCATCGTCGCCGTCAAGTTTGTCAAAGCTGAGTATAGTTTTGACGGTAGCCGGTTAACTCTTTTGTACGCAACGGAGAACAAGAAGCTGGATATCCGGCCCCTGCGTAAGAATCTTAGGAAAATCTATCGATCGCGGGTAGAGATATTGATGATCGGCCCTCGAGACGTGGCAAAGATCCTTGGCGGGCACGGTGCATGTGGACATCCCAGATGTTGTTCCACCTTTTTGACAGAATTTAGCCCCATCTCCATACGGATGGCCAAAGCTCAGGGCGTCTCGCTTAGCCCGCAAGAAATTACCGGAATGTGCGGCCGGCTTCGATGCTGCCTAGTCTATGAGTTCGAGCAGTATGTACAGGCTAAGAAACAGCTTCCAAAAGTTGGCAAGGTCATTGGTACTCCTTATGGAGAGGGTAGAGTCAGGGATGTCCGCGTCCTTCGGGATTCGGTAATTGTTGATGTCGATGGTGAATATAAAGAGATCTTTCGACACGAGTTCGAGCCACTAGATGAACTTCGGGCACTGGAAAAAAAGGCGGAAGAGGGTTGCTCAAAGAATGAGAATGGCGGGTGTGATTGCGGCGCCAACGGAGGGAGTAAGTAACCAGCTAACCCTCCTCGGGCATCGCCGATTCCTTAGCAACAAGCTGAGAACGATCCATGAACAGTAGAAAGATAGAAGCCTGGACCCTGGTTGAGGAGTTCGTCCAGGATCCCGGATTAAGACGCCACATCTTGTCGGTAGCTGCCGCGATGCGTTATTACGCAGTGCAACTCGAGCAAGATGCAGGATACTGGGAGACAGTTGGTTTACTCCATGATTTTGACTGGGAAATACATCCCGATCTAGATAGGCATCCAATAGATGGCGCCATAATCCTTCGAGAAAGAGGATGGGATGAGGAGACCATTCGCATTGTCTTATCGCACTACACAGAGGGAACCGGCGTTGAGCGTGAAAAACCTATTGATTTCGCATTATTGGCTTGTGATGAGATCACTGGTTTGGTAATCGCGACCGCTCTTGTTCGACCCTCGAAGGATGTTCGCGATGTAAAGATCAAGTCAATCCGGAAAAAGTGGAAGGATCGCAGATTTGCTGGGGGTGTTGACCGCGATCACGTGGAGGAAGTAACGGCCGATTTCAGCAGGAATTGCTTTAGCGGGGAGCTAACCCTGTGGGACCACATTGGTAATGTCCTCGAGGCGATGCAGGGAGAAGCAGAGAGTCTTGGACTTGACGGCAGACTGGCTCATTAGCCTAAGAGAGATACACGGTCGTGATTGAAAATAATCTGCTGTCAGTAGACCAGGCATTAGAGAGAGTTCTAGCTGGTGTATCTGTGCTGCCGGCTGAACGAGTGTCCCTAGTCGAGGCCTTGGGTCGAGTGCTTGTTGAACCAGCTGTTGCCGGTGATGATTTACCGCCTTTTGCCAACTCGTCGATGGACGGCTATGCGGTGAGGGCGGTTGATATCGCCCAAGCCACTGACGAAGAACCGGTAATTCTTAGGGTTATTGGCGATATACCAGCCGGGGCTGTACCCGATGAATCTCTGACTCCAGGAACGGCGGCGAGGATTATGACGGGAGCTCCATTGCCACCGAGCGCTGACGCGATTGTGCCAGTTGAATTTACCAACGAACCTTGGCGACAGTCCGATAGACCTCTGTTGGACCATATCGAGGTAAGAAGATCAGTTCAATCAGGCGATTACGTTCGTTGGCCTGGAGAAGACGTCCGCGCCGGAACAGAAGTATTGCCATCTGGACACGTGCTGCGACCGCAGGAGATAGGCGTGCTCTCCGCCCTCGGGTTAACAGATATAGAGGTCGTTAAGTGCCCCAGGGTCGCTGTTTTGGCAACTGGCGATGAACTTATATCGGCAGATGAGCCACTCATACCGGGCAAGATACGTAACAGCAATAGCCATACTCTGGTAGCTCAGATTCGATCTTTGGGCGCCATTGCCGTTGATCTAGGGGTCGCAAAGGACACTTATACTGATGTGCAGCTAAAGCTCCAAGATGGCCTTGATACTGGCGTAGATTTGTTTATCAGTACCGCAGGGGTTTCGGTAGGCGCTTATGATGTGGTTAAAGATGTGCTGGCAGCCGGAGGTGAAGTCGGATTCTGGCGGGTGAATATGCGACCGGGCAAGCCTCTCGCTTATGGCACATACGGAGACGTTCCCTATCTCGGTTTGCCCGGAAACCCAGTGTCAGCGATGGTCTCCTTCGAACGCTTTGCGCGCCCAGCGATCTTGAAGCTGTCAGGCCATCGAGTTCTTAAAAGACCTCGTGTGCGAGCGATAATAGAGGAAGATATCTACTCCGATGGTCGAGAAAGCTATCTACGAGCGATCGTTAAGCAAGACAATGGAAAATACGTGGTTGATCTGAGTGGGCGTCAAGGCTCCCATGTAATGACTTCGCTGGTCCACGCAAATGCTCTGCTCATTGTTCCAGCTGGAGTACGTCACTTATCGGCTGGTCAGGAGGCGGAGGCGATGATGATCGATTGGCCCGAAACAGTCTTCTAGATAATTGATTTACCAAGACGGCGACAATCTGAAGGTGCAGCTACCCAAGATAATACAAGATCTGGTAATTCTTTTGTGGACTAAGCTAGGAGGCTGGGGCTCTGGGTTATTCGCTGACTTCCTGACCTAATTTAAGGGTTCTGCTTAAGATATCGTTTTGCTCTGACCGGCCCTTATCACTGCCCGAGATATCAGTCTGGGAGGTGTCAGCCAGTTCACCTACATCCGGCGGTTCAGTCATAGCTTGACGTAGGGCTATCTCCATCGCCGTGGGCAATTCCTCTTCTTCCTCTTCAACTTCTTCTTCAATCTCTTCGACTTCAAGCTCCTGTGTATTCAACAACGCTTTCCGGCTGAGGTCAATCCTTCGCTTCCGCTTGCTAAATCCAAGAATCTGAACATCTATGTCCTGGTCTATCTTCACGGCTTCAGATGGCTGTTTGATGAAGTCATGACTGAGCTCGCTTATGTGGATCAGTCCTTCCTTCTCAGCACCGATATCGACAAACGCACCGAAGCGCTCTAGACGGGTTACCCTGCCACCGTAGACCTGGCCGATCTTCAGATCACTCCACTCGACAGCCAGCGGCGCAATCATAGTCACCGTGACCTGTTCTTTATTCTTATCGACATTAAGGACCCAGACCGAAACTTCATCTCCCACGCTAAGAACATCGGATATTCGGTTCACTCGATCCGGCAATTTTGATATGTGAAGGATTGCGTTCGTTCCAACCCCAATATCAATGAACGCTCCATAGAGCTCAAGACGCGCAACGGTGCCCTTGAGCTGCATTTTACGTTTTAGATCTGCCAGACTACTGGGAGAAGGGACTTTAGTCGCCTCTACCCCCTCTGCCAGATTCTTTTCAGCACCTTCCTCAGCCATTGTTGTAATCTCCTAACACGATTGTCATCCGCACAAAGCGCGCAAGTAAAGTGAGGATTATTTTGTTATTAACCTCATCCGTTTAGGGGGAAGTGCGCGCCTCGTATCAGACGGAGCGCCAATTATAGCAAGGGTAGGGGGGGTGTCAATGATATTGGCTCAGGCTTCGATTAATGCCTGCTTGGAGATCGATTCAGGTCCTCGTTCCAGTGAATCATCGTCACAGGAAAGCAGTTCGGCATCCTGGCGAATTAGCTGTTCAAGTTCAGCCAATATATCGGGATTTTCACGGAGATAAAGCTTGGCGTTCTCTCGTCCTTGTCCAATCAGGATATCCCCATAGCGAAAGTACGTCCCTCGTTTCTCGA
Organism: Chloroflexota bacterium; assembly: GCA_030599405.1. GTDB lineage: Bacteria > Chloroflexota > Anaerolineae > Promineifilales > Promineifilaceae > UBA11865. The sequence goes on from JAUVOB010000144.1 coordinate 4,809, forward strand.
GCAAGCCGGAGGTGACACCAAGATCGACGACGTCACCGGTTCTAGAGATGCCTTCATTGTACATGATGTCGAACTCGCACTGGGTGAATGGCGGAGCGACCTTGTTCTTCTTGACCTTCGCTCTTGTCCGGTTTCCCACCACGTCTCCAGAGATCTTGATGCTATTAATCCGCCGCATATCCAAACGAACGGAGGCGTAGAATTTCAGAGCGTTTCCCCCGGTCGTTGTCTCTGGACTCCCGAACATGACTCCGATCTTCATCCGAAGTTGGTTCGTGAAAATCACGACTGTATTAGTTTGTTTAATCACACCAGATAGTTTCCTCAGGGCCTGGGACATCAAGCGCGCCTGGAGGCCAATATGGGTATCGCCCATTTCGCCTTCGATCTCCGCTCGGGGCACCAAAGCGGCGACGGAATCGATGACGACAACGTCCATTGTGCCAGACCGAATTAGCGCCTCAGCTATCTCGA
>JAUVOB010000198.1 GCA_030599405.1 Chloroflexota bacterium
ATGTTCAGTCGTGTTCGGATAACGTACACGCGACCAAGGCAATTGAGTCAGGCGCCGCAATCAACAAACTAAGGATGATTCTCAATGAGGCTTGGTATGACTTGAGGATGGACACTGGCAATACCAGCATCGCCATCGCACATGGGATGGTCTTCGACTACTTCGACGAGATACGAAAGATTGTTGAGGGTGCTAGCCAAGAGCTAATCTTTATCGACCCATACCTCGATGCCGAGTTCGTTTCACGCTACCTGACTCACATCAAACCCGGAGTGAAGATTCGGCTCTTAACGAGTGACAACAAGCTCGCGACACTAATACCAGCCGTGAAAGCCTTGATTGGTCAGGAACAAGCCGATGTGGAGTTACGCACGACTTCAGGCATACACGACCGGTACCTTTTTGTGGATCGTACCGCCTGCCACCAATCAGGTGCTTCCTTTAAGGATGGCGGAAAGTCAGCGCCCACGACTATCAGTCAAATCATTGATGCGTACGATGCAATGGCACAGACATATGAGACACTGTGGAATGGTGGGAAGATAGAAGCCCTATAGTGGCCTGAATTCCGATTTCTCAACAAAGCAGGCGAGGAGAACCAAGATGCCGAAGGCGCCTTTAGTACCATCGACCCCCGAAGAGCTACAGAAGGCACTCGCCGGGACGGGTCAACGCCCGATTGAGCATTGGCCTGCACGTGTACAGTTCATCATCGCCGCCACTTTGATCTCTATTTTGGAGGAGCTAAAGAAGCCGAAGTAGCATTGGCGCGGCTAGAGATTGTACGGCCCGTTAAAGGCAAGGTGATCACCTTTGACCCTAGGGGAGCATCTTGAGCATCTTGAGCATCTCGAGCATGTTGGCCCGTCCAAGGTGCTCAACTGACACCCCGTCTGGGGTACAGCGCTCAATTCAGGTCAATTTCGGCCTCTACTTGAGCACCTTGGATTGGCTCAAGATGCTCACCTTGACCGGGTAGCTCCCAAAGCCAAGGACCGTGTGCCTCGCCTTTGCGCTTGAACGGCTTGATGCCTCCACTATTGTCTAGCAGCCTCCCCCACGCGGCACTGAGAAATTTGGTAACAGTCTGAAAGCGGATTGGTGCTGAAACCTGGGCGGTTTCCACCGGACGTATCGGCACTCGTTGGTCGCTCGAAATCGCGCGCACGATCGAGGAAGCGGTAACCGGCTTATGCGCGAACGAGGCCCTGCATGACATCAAGAGATCGCACCCTCGGTGCCCGCTAATTTTCTCGTGCCTGTTCCCCCAGCCAAAGGCTCCACTGTCGCTCCCGCCATCTTCCCGCATGTTGTTCTTAACGACTGCATAACCAGTCCACGCTAAAAGGCGACCTTCGGGGTACACGGAGGGACCTGAGGTGCTTCGCACCTGGGAATTCGACCTCCAAATTTACTCTCAGAAATTCAGGACGGTTTGAGGCTTGGCGCACGCGTCCGGCCTGTCGACGGACTTCGTAGAATCGCGGCAAGGGCGCCAAAGCAACTCTTTGGCATTGAGGTGACTGTTAATGAACCAGAGTGACGTACTGACACCAGAGGATGGTGCTATTTTCTGCTTTGATATCGAGGACCTTGGCGCAGATGGCTTCAGAGCTTCATGTGGCGCCGTGGCCGACGGTGGGGACGAACACACGAAAGAGCTGCCCCACATCGAAATGTTCGAGACGCGCGGTGAGGCCCAAAGGTGGATTGCACAAGTAGGTACCCGTTGCGGCTTCAGGAAGTTCCATCGGCGGGTGCGCGCACCGTAAGGCGGACCGCCCGATCAGGGCCCCCAAGCTGAACTACATGCGCCTGATTGAGGATGCTTGAGATACTTACAGGGGGGATCTTGGCAGAAAGGGATTGCTCCTTCGAGATCGCTAGCGGTGTAGGGCGGCATATCGCACCCGCTGCTAATGCGCAGTTCCGGGGGTAGCTTGGGCAGATTCCAGCTTAGACAGAAGCTCATCCGGCTCGAACGGCTTCGACAACAGGCCAAGAGCACCGTTCTTTAGAGCGGTCTCGATGATCTCATCATCAGCGTAGCCAGACATGAGAAGGACGATGGCATCTGGATTGCGCCTACGTATCTCAATGAAGGCTTCAACACCGTTCATGCCGGGCATTCTGACGTCAAACAGACCCAAGTCGATCTTGTCTTTGTTGAAGGCGGAGACGGCGCTTTTTCCGTCATGAACCACCGTCACATCATAATCGTGCAGTTCTAGGATCTCGGCCAAGCCAAGCGCGACGTCAACGTTGTCATCCAGAACCAAAATTCGTACTCCATTCTTCATTGTATTCTCTCCCTTCCCGGATGACCTCGAAACTATTGCCAACCCTATTTCTAATTTCCTTGTTGCAGTGTTAGCCGTTCGCCTTTTAAAGCCTCTTCGGCTTCGAACGATTCAGGCCCCAGCTTTCCGAACAAGCTCACAATTTCGTCTCTATCCTTTGCACGGGCAGCATTCTCCATGAGCTGACAGACATGCGAAAGACGAACAGCGCCGAGATTTCCACTGCAAGACTTCAACGAGTGGGACCCCCAAACGATATCGTCAAAATTCTCGCTCTCTACGGCGTCGCGAATCTTGGCGAAATATACCGGAGCCTCATCGAGGTAAGCGGCAATCAGGCGATCCAAAAGTCCCACTTTCAACTGCCGATACTGTTTCAACAGCTCCCGGTTCAGAACTTCCGCAGAGTCGTATTTATGTACATCTGTCACCGTGTTGGACATTCCCATCTGTCAACCTTCCGAATACAGTCCCACGCCTCAACCTAATTTGAGTAACCCGCAGAATTCAATTCAACACGCGATCTGACCATTTTGGTCCACCTCAGATTCGGTTGCCAAGCCGACCCTGTCGGCACCAACAGGTAGAACCAGAGATACCGCGGTTCCTTGTCCTTGCTGGCTTTCAATCTCAAGGGACCCACCTTGCTGCCGAGCAAGGGCAGTGGCGATCGGGATTTCAAGGCCGGCAACGTTGCTGTCAGCGCCGGGCATTGCCAATGGTTTGTCCAAGCAATTCCTGCTCCTGTCGAGCTGAGCCGGCGACATTCCGACTCCTGTATCTGAAATCGACAGTCGAATATCACCAGCGTCACTCAGCGACGCTCCGACAGTGATAGCGCCAGATGGCGGAGTGAATCTCAATGCGTTGATGGACAATAACGTCAGCGCATATCGTATCCTATGTGGTTCCGCTGAGACTCTGAGAGGACTCGGCAAGCCACTTACGTTTACAGAAACCCCACTTCTTGCTGCGATCTGCTTTAACCTGTCGGCAATATCTGAGATGAATTCATTGGTCTCGAACACACCTTGGGACTCGCTCTGAGGTTCCGTCATAGCAATCGCAAGATTCTTGAGACGTCCTACTGAATAAACCAGACCATTGACATGCTTTGCGACTTCCTTCGATCTCTCCTCACTCAAGGACTCTGTGCCACGCGTTTTCAAAAGGCCACTTATTGTCGAAAGACCATCGTCGTAACGAACACACTCAGCGCACACTATTTGCCATATTGCACGTACGCTTTGAGACAACTCCCCGGACAGCTTAGAAGGCTCTTGTTCAACATCGCCCTGCTCTATTCCTGAAAATTTGCTCTTAATCTCATTGATTAAGGCGAGCTCAATGGCGTGCCGCTCTTCTATAGTCCGCAATCTTGCATCAAAACGTCTCTCCTGCTCCTCCGTTTCGGTCTCAAGATCGGCAGTTAGACTCTTAATCTGTCGTTCGTACTGCTCTCGCGCCGTGTTCAATTCTTTTGCCGCTTCTGCCTTTTGGGATTCTAGTTCGTCCTGCGCCATCGCTTGAACGGCCTTAACTTCATCAAAACGTCTTTTCTGCTCATTCGTTTCGGTATCAAAATCGGAGGTTAGACGCTTAATCTCTTCTTCGTACTGCTCTCGCGCCTTGTTCAATTCTTTCACAGACTCTTCTTTTTAGATAGCTAGCTCGTCCTGAGCCTTCGCTTGCACCGCCTTAATTGCGTCCGCATGCTCCTCTTCAGCCAGGATCAGCTGATCGCTCGCAGCATTTGCTTCCTGCTGCATTGACTGAATTCTGAGTGCAACTTCCTCTTTTTCGGACTTGTCTCTTTCCTCGTGGCCGGAATTAATGTTTTGCAGCTCCTCGTCGAGCCTCTTTCTCTGCCCTGACTGCTTTAAAACAAAGTCCACCCGGTCTGCTAGAAACTGCCAATCAACTGGCTTGTTTACGAAATCATTCGCACCTGCTGCCAAACCACGCTTGATGACATCGGGTTCTTTGGATCCCGTGATCAAGATAATCGGGATCTGTGCCGTCCGCTCACACTCTCTCAGGGAAGTGCACAGTGCATATCCGTCGAGCGACGGCAGCATAAGATCCAATATAATGAGGTCAGGTAGGGTTTTAATG
>JAUVOB010000006.1 GCA_030599405.1 Chloroflexota bacterium
ATCGTCGCACCGTCTTGTACGAAGCGATCCACCGCTTCATTCATGGTACAGAGTTTGCTTTCACTCATAGGGGGACTGAAGATGGAGATTGGGAATGAATCTTTTCAGCAATTCACTCCCGACCTCCGATCACTGTATGCTAATCTACAACGGTTTGGCTTTGCTCGTGCATATATTGTTGCACGTAATAGACGCTTCCGGCCGCTTTGCCAGTTGAACCACTTCCTTTCCAACCGCCAAAGGCTTGATATCCAGGCCAGGCGCCCGTGGTCGCACCGGTATCTCGATTTACATATAGCACGCCGGCTTCAATATTGTTGAGGAACCACTCTATTTCGTCCTCGTCTTCACTAAAAAATCCCGCAGTCAGGCCATATTCAACATCGTTAGCCTTGGCCATCGCGGTTTCGAGATCTTCGAACCCGGCGATAGTCACGATGGGTAAGAACATCTCTTGCTTCCAAAGTGCATGATCCTCGGGTAGATCATTAACTACCGTCGGCATGACAAAAAATCCGTTCAAATCCAAGGCATTACCACCGAAAAGAATATTTCCGTCGCTGTCTAAGTCAGCTACGAATCGCTGATAATCCTCAAAGGAAGCGTTATTGATAACTGGACCCATCCAATTGTCTTTTAAGGTAGGATCACCCACATTAATCTTCTTGGTCAGTTCTACCAACTTTTCCTCGAAGGCGTCTTTAACATCATTGTGGACATATACGCGGGAGCAAGCGGAACATTTCTGACCTTGAAGCCCGAAAGCCGAACGCATCACACCAAGCGCGGCTTCATCCAGATCCGCTTTCTTGCTGATAATAGTTGGATTTTTACCGCCCATTTCCGCAATAACTGGTCGAGGTAATTGGCTGCTGGCAAAAGACCGGATGATGTGCATACCTACGTCATAGCTTCCCGTGAACGTGATCCCGTCAACTTCTGGGCTGTCGAGAATGGCTTGCCCAACTGTCCTACCACTTCCTGTGACGAAATTGAATACTCCCTTGGGCACACCCGCGTCTCGGAAACAGGTCGTTAGGAGCCAGCCCGTATAAGGCGTATCGGTCGCCGGTTTAAACACCACCGTATTGCCGGACACCAGCGCACCTCCAGATGGACCACCAGCCAAAGCACATGGAAAATTAAAAGGAGCTATTACGACCCACACACCATAAGGCTTTAGAACGCTCCGATTATGATGTCGGGGGCTCTCCGATTTCATGGTGATCGAATACCCTTCGTTTTTTTCCATCTGATCACAACAGAATCGAATCAGATCGGCAGTTTCCTCGACGTCGCCCAAAGCTTCGAGCCTGTTTTTCCCCACTTCCATGGACATTACAGCGCCCATATCGAACAAGCGCTCGCTAATCAGATCGGCTGCTTTTCGCAAGATAGCCACTCGATCCTCCCAAGGCGTATCGCGCCAAGCAGGGAAAGCTGCTCTTGCGGCACTTAAGGCATCAAGGGCGTCTTCTTCAGTGCCTTTCTGGAAAAAGCCCATCTCCACATCCCTGTCAACTGGGCTGACTTTGGTGAAAGTATTCTCGGCAAACCGTTCCTCCCCATTTATGTACAGCGGGAATGTCTGGCCAAAATTCTGTTTTACTCTTGCGACGGCCTCTTCATACAGTTGGTCGAGCAAGGGATCCGGGCTGGCTAAGGTTGAATATGTAACCTTGATTTTCTGAGCCATCTACACACCTCCTAGTGTTATAGTGAAGTTCATCACAATTATACCTGGTTTACAGGGTGGATTAAATCGATGATTATTCTGATACTTGTCCTGAATCAATAGACAGAACTGCCTCGAGCTCGAAGGTTTGGCGGGACATTACAACTACCGATGGCATTTCTAGAGATTGCCAAAACTGATATGGGTCAACTTCGTTCCAATTACTAACGAACAGTGTCATTACGGTGCCGTGAGACACAGCGGCAACAGTATCTTCTGGCTGATGCAAAAGAAGTTTGCGAACAGTATTGTTGAATCGTGAACACGCGCGGACCGCCGTCTCTTCTCCAAAGATCAGCTCATCCTGTCTAACAAAGAACTCCGACACCTGAACCTCAAATTGTTCTTTACTTATCCAACCAACATTAGTACGCTCGTGCTCATGTAGGCCTTTAAGAATTACATGCGGTAAGTTGAGGGATTTAGCGGCAATTTCTGCGGTCTCAATGGCCTTAGGTTCGTCCGAGGAGAACAACGTGGCTGGATTGTATTGGGCGAGGATGGGTGATAGACATCGAGCGCGTTCCTTTCCCAGATTACTTAGTCGCCATCGGTTGGCAGGGCGATCGGTTTGGATCTGAGAATTGGAATGCCTGATAAGGATAAAATGGCTCACCGATTAGGTTCCAAGGATAGAGCCCATTTGTACATTAATGCGGGTTTTTTTGGTTATACGATCCATTTCACAAGATGGTATTTACTCTTACCTCGCCGAATCACGATATATTGTCCCTGTTGGCGATCGGCGGGAATGACCAGCCTGTCTAAATCCGAACACCTTTGATCGTTAATAGAAATGGCGCCATTCACGATATCTTCGCGTGCCCGTCTTTTGGACGGAGAAATCTTCGCCTCAGCAAGCAAATCGACCAGCTTTCTTTTTTTGTCCCCCTCGATAATGTGGGTCGGGACGTCGTGCAAACCTTCTTCAATCTCCTTAGCGGTCAGATCTGATACCTTTCCATAGAAGAGTGCCCGGGAAATATTTTCGGCACGATTCATCGCCTGTTTATCGTGTACAAGCGTAGTAGCTTCTCGGGCGAGTGTTCGTTGGGCAACTCTCTCCCAGGGACTACTCTGTACCTCGCTCTCCAGTTCCTTAATCTCTGAATGAGATAAGAAGGTGAAAATCTTGATGTATTGGATGACATCGTCGTCGCTCGTGTTTATCCAGTATTGGTAAAATTGATATGGGGTTGTCAGTTGGTCGTCCAACCAAATTGCGCCGAGCTCAGTCTTTCCTAGTTTGGAACCATCGGCATTGGTCACTAACGGACTGGTCAATCCAAAAACCGACCTTCCACGTATGCGTCGAATGAGGTCCACACCTGCGGTTATGTTTCCCCATTGATCGCTGCCACCGGTTTGTAATTCACAGCCCATGTTTCGGTTTAGCCATAGATAGTCGTAGGACTGCAAAATCATATAACTGAATTCTGTGAAAGATATACCCGCATCAAGGCGAGAATTTACAGACTCCTTCGCCAGCATATAATTTACTGGGAAATGCTTGCCAATATCTCGCAAGAATTCGACGGTGCCCAATTCACTCAGCCAATCATAATTGTTAACGATCCGAGCGGGATTCGACTTCACATCGAAATCTAAGAACCGAGCAAGTTGATCTCTTACTTTCGCTGTCCAGGCTTCTACGACCTCTGATTCATTAAGCTGTCGCTCCGAGCTTTTGCCGCTGGGATCTCCGATAAGGCCGGTACCACCACCTACAACGCCGATTGGGTGATTGCCGGCTAACTGAAAACGGCGTAACAAGAGAATCACTACCAGATTTCCAATCGTCAAACTGTCAGCTGTTGGGTCGAAACCGTTGTAGAGTGTGATCGGTCCATCAGTCAGACGTCTGACCAATGCATCGCGATCAGTAACTTGATAGAGGAGACCTCTGAACTCCAGGTCCTGGATTACGTCCATAACACTTCCTTCATTTATCTGAGATTTTACCTACTGATTGTAGTAGATGAAAATGGCCTCAGCAAAAAGATGAAGCTCCTCGGTAGGGCTATAGGCGCAAGGAGAACGGGTTAAATCATTTCGCGATAACGCAAGATCTACCCAATAGACTGTAAGGCGATCTCTGCCGGATAGAAGTTTTCATTGAGCTCGATAGCACGTTGATAGGCTTCAATAGCACCCCGAGCATCTCCTTGGAATAAAAGAGCGTGTCCCATATATAAATAAGTTTCCTCGACATTTCTCCCACCCTGCGTGGACAAGACGGCATCGGCTAACTCGATCATGTCTTCGTAGCGACCTGTTTTCATATAGGCCAAATAGGGTCGGTGTTCATACCATAGTTTTCTTGGTGGAATACCAATTGCTCGAGCATGATCAAAAGCCGCAGCTCCATTATTGTAAAATTCAGCATCGCCGATTATCTCACCAATGCGAGTCAGACTCGTACCAAGGTTAAACCAGGCAAACGCATCATCAGGATCTTTATCGATATCATCCTGGGCTCGTATTGCGGATTTCTCCCACATCTTCAAAGGTTCCAACAGATCTGGACCGAGGATCTGGTAAACTTCTGCTTCCCGGTCCGGCTCGTACACCACGTAAAAGGTATAGTTGAAATGGCTCCAATACTCTTCCATGGAGTCATACGACTCTACCCGACCATCCGGCTGAGGCTGTAAATAACTATCTAGCCCGTAGAACTCTTGCTTGTCATCATCATAGCCGAAAACAGTCAGATAATGCCCAAACCACCCCTGGGAACTTAAGGTGCTGGGTTCATATCCTTTCTCGACCACCACGGGAAAACCTGCTGCCAGGAACCGCTTGAGTATTTCGAGGGTCCCACCACTATGAACCGTAGAATTTAATTCTGTAAACTCATTCACGTAGTCGCTAAGTTGCCAGGGGCTAACGTTGCGATCCTCAGCGTTAGGTTTCAGGTACGCTGCAGCCTGATCTTGCGTTGTTTCATCTCCGTACCAGTTCAACACCTGGGTGAGATTGGCAGGTCCACAATTGTTAAAACTCTGCTGAATGCGTTTAAAACCCTCGAGGTGAACCTGATCGGGGAGGGGGGTTGGCGATGGTGTTGGCGTGGGAAGTGGTGTACTGGTATGGGTTGGCTGAGGCGTTGATTCCGAATCCGGATTCGCGTCGCCACCTGAAATAACGGTATCGGTTGTCCCGGGCAGAGGTGTCTGCGTCGACTGGGGCTCTTCCGTACGTATAACAGATGGTATTGTGATTCTTGGAGGTTCAACCGCGGTCTCAGGTGCTGGCAGGAACTCGTCCACCGGGGCAATCTGTTCGATTAGACCCTCGGTAATGTCGCTCAATACGGGGCTCCGCTCAGCGAGAGCAACTCGAAATCGACCAGGGATCGCAAGCACGACATCTGGCAAGGCCATCAGGGCCAGAATTAGTAGAAACTGAACGAGCCCAATGGCTATAACAATTCGCTTCGCACGCTTGCTTAGCACGCTATGTTCTTAACCTCCCTCATAGTGTCAACGAGAGTCTGTCATTATGGTCTGGAATAGGCTACATTCCGGCCGAGAGAACCTCTTTAAGCTCAATTACGTTGCCGGATGATGATCAGCTGCTATTTTCTAATTGGTCGAAAAACAGCGCAGCTGGTTCGAAATTGGGATTAAATCGGATAGCTAGATCTATGTTTGTTCTTGCCTCTTCGTCTCTTCCCAGAGCGTCAAGAGCCAGACCTTTGTAATAGTAGGATTCTTCGAAATAAGGTCTATCAAGCAAGGTGACATCTGCGAGTAGTATGACGTCATCATAGCGACCGATGTGATAATAAGCCTCGTATGGACCAAATTGGTACCAAAGCATTCGCCAGGGTAATCCAATTGCCCTGGCTTGGTCAAACGCTGCAGCACTATTCTCATAATTCGCGAGTTCGTTATAGATCGATCCCAGGTTAAACCAGAGAAAGGCGTTGTCTGGATCGGCTTCGAGCTCCTCTTGAACCACGGTTAATGCACGTACCCACATAGAATTTTCGTCAATATCTGTCCCGATAATCGTCTCAATATCGAGCTCATGCTCGGGATGATACAAGACCGTATAACTTCGATTGAATTGCCGCCAATAATTATCGAGATCGCTATAGCTCACCTGTCTTCCATCGGAATCGGCGTTTTCAACCGGCACATCGCTTGTGCCAAACCACGAATCGTATACCCAGAATTGCTCACTGGCGTCATCATAGGCGACAACCAGCAGGTAGTGTCCGTACCAGCCCATCCATCGGTATTCGCCAGGGGGCTCGAGTCCCAATTCGACGATGACGGGGTAACCGTTGGCGACAAATCTCTTCAAGGTATACAAGTCACCATTCACCCGGTTGATCGCCGACAATTCAGTCTTGTTGTTTACATAAGCAGTCATCTCGCTGGGGCTTACATTCCTGTCTTCCGGATTGGGTTTTAGCGTTTCCGCAGTTAGTTCTTGGTCAAGATCTAAACCAAAGAAACTCAGGCCCATCGCTAGGGTCGCCGGACCACAGTTGTTCCAGGTTTGAAATTGGTGTTTGAAGGGAACTAGGCGGCTTGATGATGGGATGAGCGGTAGCTCGGTCGGTGCTGATGATGGCCTAATAGACGGCTCCGGATCACTGTGGAGTTTATCAGGCTCGTTTTGCTCTAAATCATCGACAGCCAAGCTACTATCTTGACCGTCATTACCAGCGTCTATTGTAGATGGTGTGGCTACAATCGTTACCTCGGACGTTGTTACTGGGTCAGGATTGAGGAGCGATACGGCGTCCGTCTCGACCGCTGCGGTAGGCAGCAATTCGACATGATCTCTTTCCGCCAACACCTGAATTGGCTCTGGGAGGTAGGCGGCAACGTAACGACTTGGAATGCTCTTTAATATTGCCGGTAACTGCCAGGCCAACACTCCAATCGCTAGTGTGCTTAATAGAAGAACGAGGCGACGTTTGCTCATATTCGCAATTATGCTCCCGAGAGATCAAAGAAATTAGAGACACTCGAGAGCAACGATCATTATAGCCCACTCACTAGTGGTCCCAAACAATAGGTACCTGTAATGAAAAGGACTACTTATCGAACTTTCATAAGATGTAAGCGCGTCCGGATAAAGGATAGCTGGCTTGCGAGCCAGTTAAAGTGGTTGTGTTTACATTCGGAGGGGCTATCGTTTTTGAGTTCGCGTCTGCTTTCGACCGAAACCATTGGTTAAGTAAGATCGAGAGCCATGTGAACGCTCTCGTCATCGGCGTATAGTTGTTTGAACCCGCAATGACCGTACAGGCCAATTGCCGGATACCAATCGCGGTTGGTCTCAACGTGAATTCGATGCAAACCAAGCTCACGCGCCAGGTCAAGCAAATAGGTGACAATCGCTTGACCAATGCCATGCCCGCGGAGTTCTCGAGCAACGGATAACCGGACGATCCGGCCGTCTTGCACGTTTTCAATACGAAGACCGCCAGTGCCTACAATTAGCTCCTCAACGGTTGCGACAACAAATTGATGTCCTCTTGCGAGATAGACGGCAACAATGTCGTCGAGATCTGGATTCAGTGTGGGATCGACCCGATCAAAATGTTCGCCAAGACCACTTAGAATGATATTGCGAGACTCTGCTTGGTCTTCCGATCTGATCTGCCGGATGACAATCCTTGACAGGACCTCTTCGTAAGTTGACATGGGGTTTATTGGAACGACTATTCCACAGTAACACTTTTGGCCAGGTTCCTAGGTTGGTCGACATCGCAACCACGCCGAACCGCAATGTGATAGCTCAGGAGTTGTAGAGGGATAACATTTATCGCCGGGGCAAGGAGAGGCGGCGTTTCAGGAACGTAAATGACATGGTCGGCGATATTCGCGACCTGGTCGTCACCTTCGGTTGCAAGGGCGATTACAACACCACCTCTTGCTTTGGCTTGCTCTATCTGGCTGACCATTTTACTGTAGAGTCCGTCAGCTGTAGCGATGGCGACAACCGGCATGACCTCGTCAATCAGCGCTATGGGTCCATGTTTCATTTCACCTGCCGGATAACCTTCGGCATGAATGTAGCTTATCTCCTTCAGTTTTAAGGCACCCTCCATGGCAATTGGATAGTTGACTCCACGGCCGATGAACAAGAAATTGCTAGCCTTATGGAATTGATTTGCCAAATGCTTATAATCGTCGTCCCGTTCTAGCACGCGACCAGCCAGATTTGGCACAAGAGCCAGATCATCGATAAGTCTATTCTTGTGTGACGGCGACAAAGTGCCCCGTAATTGGCCGAGAATTATCGCCAGCATGTATTGATTGATAAGCGAGACGGTGAAGGCTTTTGTCGTTGCAACCCCTATCTCAGGACCAGCTTGCATTGGGATGACGCCGTCAGAAATTCGCATCGACTGGCTTCCTATCACATTTACTATCGACCATAATTGGGATCCTTGCTCCTTCGCCTGCTCAGAGGCCGCCAGCGTGTCGGCAGTCTCTCCTGACTGGGTAATAGCGAGTGTCACAGTGTTTTCGTCGATGATGGGGTGGTAATACCGGAACTCCGAACTATACGCTACATCAACCGGAAGTCGGGCAATCGATTCAACAAAATACTTTCCAACCTGACCGGCGTAATAACTTGAGCCACAGGCGATGATATACATCCTTCGTATCGATCTAGCCCGTTCGCTTGTGATGTCTAATTCCGGGATTGAGATCTCATGAAGATCGAAATCGACTCTTCCTCGTAAGGTGTCTATAAGCGCTTGGGGTTGCTCAAAGATTTCCTTTTGCATGAAGTGCTTATACTCGCCCTTAACAGCGCTGATTGGATCCCATGGAATCGTAACTACTTCGGCTTCCACCTCCGCTCCGTCTAAGTCCCAGATATGAAAATCATTTGAAGATATGAGCGCAATCTGACCATTTTCCAGAAACGCCATCTGCTGCGTGTGTTCCAGAATCGCTGGCAGATCGGATGCGATGAACATCTCGTCTTTACCCACGCCTACCGTGATGCCCCCGGCATTGCCTAGCTTGGCGCAGATTAATTGATCTGGGTAATCGGGGCTCATGGCGACGACCGCGTTGGCGCCTTTTAATTGGACTAGCGTATCGCGCATGGCCGTTTGGAGGTCATAGCCGGCCTCAAGGTATCTTTCCACCATTTGAACGATTACCTCAGTATCCGTCTCCGACGTGAAATCAACGCCCTCGACCCCTAACTCGGAGCGCAACTCCGTGTAATTCTCGACAATCCCATTGTGTACGAGAACGACCCGCCCACTCATCCCTGTGTGGGGGTGGGCGTTGCGTTGGCTCGGCTTTCCATGGGTGGCCCACCTCGTATGACCGATTCCGATGTTTCCGGAGAGCGGACTGGACGACAACGTTCTCTCGAGGTTAAGAAGTTTTCCGACAGCTCGGCGAACTGCGATTTCGCCGTTTTTCTCGATCACGGCCAGGCCGGCCGAGTCATAACCACGATACTCAAGCCGCTTCAAGCCGTTCAGTATCACTTGCTGCGCCTGGCGGGAGCCTACGTAACCAACAATGCCGCACATTACCAGTTCCTCCAGGCCTTTGGCGAAGGCTTATCTCCCTAGTTTGAAGAGCAGATACCCTGCCACTGGCCGATAATAAGCGGCTATCCCACCGTAAGACGAAGATCAACCATGGGGAAGCCCCTCCTGAGAGCCAGCAAGGATTGGGCAAGGCTCTGCGCTTAGCACCACTGCCCACCTTTTTGTCGACCGCTTGCGCGGGCCGTTTTGTAAGTGAGCTTGATCGGAGGGGGTAAAACTCAGGGCGTGGTCACCCTGGGAGGCATCCGCTGATCTCTCGATTTTCCGGCTTCTCATTTCTGATGCCGTTAACCCCATCTCGCGACGGGGAACCTCCACCTCGTCAACCTCGTTTACCCGAGGTTCATGCGCTTTTGTTTTCCCGCTTATTCATTTGTAAATCATCAATCAGCGTAACCTCCCGGCCGCTGTATGTCAAGGCGACTTTGGTCTTATGGAAAACAAATCCTGAAAATTGTTGACACAGAAGTATTCATTCGTATAATTAGCCGCTCTAACTATTAGGAACGCTAACTTGTTTATGCCTGAAGCTAATACTCTCGCAAGACAAATATTAGAAATCATTCCGCCGGTGATGCGGACATTGTCCGCAGACATCCGCGGTTCTGGCCATCTGCCATCTCCCGCGCATTTCGGCGTCATGGTAACGCTCGCCTATCACCCGTGTAACCTCAGCAGCCTGGCTGAGGATCAAGGTGTGAGCCTTCCGACAATGTCGAGCACTGTGAGTACGCTGGAAGAACGTGGCTGGGTTAAACGTAAACGTTCAACAAGGGATCGGCGTGTAGTCAACGTCGAACTTACCGGGGCGGGATTGGACCGGCTGCTTGAGATCCGCAGTTACGCGGAAAACAGATTAATCGCCATGCTAGGTACGATCACCGATAAAGATCGCGAAACATTAGCCGCCGGTCTCTCGGTTATGAGTCGTTTGTTTGAAATTGCTGATTGGCAAACCGCTGGCGATGAGTGTATCGACTGATCGTCAAAGAACTTTTTGTTGATGAATGCAATAAAATCTATTTTTTTATGAAATGTGACCTCCGGTATCCAACTACATAGTAGTTACATACAATGTGACCGGGCAATATGGCCACATTAATTAGAAGGAAGAGTTAAGGATTTACCATGCTGACTAGATTATTTAACCGAATTACACGGCTTTCGATACGATTTCGATGGATCGTAATTGCGATATCTCTGTTGATCATCGGCGGCGGCATTTACGCCATGTTCACGCTGAATTTGGAGATGCTGCCAAATATCGATTTCCCCCAGACCATCGTCGTCGCTCAATGGTCTGACGCGGAGTCTGCTGACCAATTTCTCGAGGAAGTAACAATTCCACTAGAAGAGGCGTTAGCCGACGTCGATGGCGTTGTGAACCTTGAATCGACAACTAGCCGCAACTTTGCCTTTATTATCGCCCGTAACGAGTTCGGCTTAAACAAAGACCAAATCATTGAGGATATCAATTCGGCCGTTGAAGCAACTTCGCTTCCTGATGGCGTGGAATCCCCCCAGGTCATCAATTTCGGCCTTCAGGATCTTCCGGTCGTCGTGGCCAGCGCATCCTCCGGAGAAATGAGTCTGGAGCAACTCAAGGATTTGGTTGAGCGAGAACTCGTACCACGCCTCGAGCAGGTTGAGGACATTGAAAGGGTCGCGATAAGTGGGGGGCAAGAACTTCCGGTTTCAGATGAGAGCGTAGCTGAGCCCCCGCAGGATGATGAATCCTCTCAGGAGTCTCAGGCAGATCAGCTTGTTCCGCTCCCACTTTTCTTGAAGCAAGGGGCGGAGCCTTTTGGTGTGGATATCGATTACGCTCAGGAAATCACACCGGAGGTGCTGGCTCATTTCGTTGGCGCGGTAACCGAAGATGATATGTTGCAAGGACTGGGCATTTTCCAGGAATTGCTGCCATCCTTGCCGCCAGAGACCCTGGCCCTGTTGCCGATCGAGTTTATAGAAACCTTGGACGCCAGCGAGAGACAAATGCTTGATGAGCTGGCCAGCGAAGAAGGTGGAATTGGCCAGTACAGCGCCACAGAGGTCTTTTCGATTCTGTCTATGGAACTGACGCGTCTGCCAGATGAGTTGGTAGAGGGAGCCGCCGCATTCGGGCTTGAGATTAAGTATGCCCAAGACATCACGCCGGAATTCATACAGCAGCTCAACGCCTTCGGACCTCAGGGCATTCAGGCCCTCGAGTTACTATCGGCCGATAACTTACGAGCTCTCCAGCCCCAGGTCATCGCCATGCTTCCGATGGAGTTTGTTGACTCACTTGACGCTGGATTGAGGGCAGATTTGGATACGCTGGCAGCCGAGTATGGAGGCGCCGGACAGCTGGCGGCTCAGGCAGCGGGAGAAGAGGACGAAGCCTTTGCAGACGCTCCAGCGCTAAGTGGTCCATGGTTGGATGCATCTCCTGACGGCTCTCCATCATTGTTCCAAACCGCGGCCGATCTCGTCAACAATCCCTTCGGTGTGAGCGCGGCTCAACTACTCATTATGCTCCCTGCATCTCCTCAGGTCGAGGATCCCGGCGCGCTAATCGCCGCCCTTTCGCCCGAGGTGTTGGCCTTTCTGACCGATAACGAAGAGGGCTTTCTAGCAGAGCTTTCACCTTCAATATTGGAGTTGATGTCACCAGAAGCTCTTGCGTTTCTGCTCACGTCCTATCCGGACGCATTCGATGCAGATCTAGGCAAGCGTCTCGCCGAAATCGCGGCGACCGCCGCTGATGTCCAACCTCCTGCGGGCACCCCGGAAGGTGGATCGGATCAGGATCCGGCAAGATTGCCCGAGGTCCTCATCCAGGGTGCAAGCTCTTTCGGCGTGGACATAGAATTCGCCTACGATATCACTCCCGAGTTCATGCAGATGATAGGCGCCATTGGTCCTCAGAGCCTGCAAGTCCTACAGATGCTGACGCCAGATAACCTTCGCGCCATGCAACCTGAGGTGATCGCGTTGTTACCGGTAGCGTACTTGGAAACTCTTGACAATGACTTACTGACGGAACTGGATGCACTGGCAGCCGAATTCGGTGGCGCTGGCCAACTAGCTCTTCAGGCAGATAGTGGCCAGGACGATGAAGCTGGTGAAGAGGATGGAGCGACAACTGATGCACCTCCGCTAAGCGGCCCATGGGTTACACCTGGTCCGGACGGTTCGGCATCGCTGTTTCAAACAGCGGACGATCTTTTGAACAATGCCTTCGTACCCGGGGCGGCACAGCTACTCAATTTTCTGCCAAACTCACCCCAGGTAGAGGATCCCACAGCGATGATGTCGGCCTTAAGCCCTGAGGTTTTGGTCTACCTAGCAGAGAACGAGGACGGGTTCGTTAGTGCTC
>JAUVOB010000449.1 GCA_030599405.1 Chloroflexota bacterium
GAAAAACCCCGTAGGTTTGTAAATTCTACGGGGTCCATTCTGCTATGCCAAGCAATGGCCTCTACTGAATCATTTCAAGGGTCATCGCCCTGGCGCCGTCTTCAAAATACATATCCATGCGGTTTCCTTGGATGTCGTACCTGATAGCACCCTCTAAGGCAGCCAAGAATTCTGACTCCTGCTCCATGATACCCTCGGGATCGGAGCAGAACTTACGTGTGGTGGCAAGCGGACCGAAACTGATATTCTCCCCTTCCACCTGATAGCTGCCTGTGTAATTGTTGCAGCCGGCTAGCCCAGCGACAGCATCCTCATCGAAATTGACAGTTAGCTCGGTGCCAATGATCACGCTCGTAACCCCACCTCGCCCATTGTTATAGGCGGTGACATTCCAGGCCGTGCCGGGAAGTTCTACCGGTTCGGCCGCATGGAACATGGCCGCTAACGCACCTTCCTCGCTGATGAGCTCCAGTCGATTGGCGATGATCTGGTAGGTCGCCGCCGATTCTAGAGCGGCGAGGAACAGTCGCTCTTGTTCATTCACTGGATCTGGACACAACATCATGGTCGATGCCAGCGGACCTATGCTGATCGTGTCATCAGTGGCCTCATAAGCGCCAAAGTAGTTGTTGCAGCCAGCGGATCCGGATATTTGCCCATCCTCGAAATTGGCCGATACGAAAGTGTCGGAAAGGGTGCTTACCATTGCGTTCTCGCCATTATTATATGTGGTTAGTACCCAGGGTGTTCCCTCAAGTGGAAGTGGTTCGACATTTACAAAGGTCAACACAATCTCTCCATTGTTGTCGTAGACCGTCATCTCGTCTCCTTCGATTTCAACGGTCGCGGCCGATTCAAGGGCCGCAAGGAAATAGCCTTCCTGTTCTATAATGTTCTCCTGACAGGCCATCCTCGTGGAGCTCAACGGACCAACGGCAACCTTATTTCTGTCTACCTCAACAGGGCCAAAGTATGTATTACAGCCAGACATTCCACCGATGCGTCCTGGAGCTATGCCTAACAAGACCTCCGATCCCTCGAGGACCGGCTTACCGTTGATCGTCGTCGCCGCCCAGATCGTACCGGTCACATCTACCTGTTCCTCTTCTGCCATCTCGGCCGGCGTCTTACTCACTTCTTCTATGAGCAGATACTGGATAGAGGAGGCTCCGGCCGGGGGATTCTGGACTGGGATTTCGGCAACCAACAACTCGTATTCGTAGCCTGGCTCGAACTGGAATCCCTCGATCTCGCTGTAGAAAAACTGCCAGTCAGCATCTGGATCTGACTTAACCTGGTAGCAGAGTTGCGGGCCTTCACCTTCGCACTCAACCTGCTCAGGACCCACGATCATGGTGCTGATGGTAACCGGGTTTTTGTTCAACTCTTCCTTTAGCACCCACTTAATCGACGAGCCACCAGCAGGTGGATTTTCGACTGTCAGTTCCTCAATTAAAAGGTCATAAAGGAAACCTTCCTCATACTCGAACCCGTCAATGGCTTGGTACCAATACTCCCAACGATCCATCTCGTGTTCTCTAATAAGCATACATTCTTGCGGGCCCTCGCCGACGCAATCGACCAAGACGGGACCGACTTGAATCTGCTTCTCTGCTCCCTCGACGACCGGCGCAGTAACTTCCGGTTGTTCCTCTTGGGAAGTCTCACTCTCGGCAACCTCCGCGTCGCTCCCGGATTCTTCGCTTGTGCATGCGGATACTGCAAACACTGTTAGAACGCCTATCACTAGAATAAACAAAAAACGTTGTTTCACTTTTCTCTCTCCTCTCATTTTGACAAGACCGCTGTCGACTATCACAGACAACGATTCCGGC
>JAUVOB010000105.1 GCA_030599405.1 Chloroflexota bacterium
CAACTCAGAACGGCTGCCCCAGAGATGTTAGAAAGCCTCCGCTTGAGCTACGAATATCTTGAAGTTCGAGGAACTCCTCGCCGGCTGGCATTAATCATCCATAACCTTGCATCTCGCCAGGACGACCTTGAGATGGAGGTAAAGGGACCTCCAGCCGATCGGGCGTTTGATCCGGCAGGTAAACCCACCAAAGCTGCCATTGGTTTCGCCCGTAGCAAGGGTGTGCGTCCTAGCGATCTGCGAGTTGTAACCGAGGGGAATCGCCAGTATGTGGCTGCCACCGTCAGAGAAGAAGGAGTGGCGACCACCACGATTCTATCAGAAGAACTTCCCGCCCTAATCGCCAGCATGAAATTCGAAAGAAGCATGCGCTGGAATCAGAGCAATATTTACTACAGCCGTCCTCTTCGCTGGTTGGTAGCATTATACGGTCGGCAGGTCATTCCTTTTAGCTTTGCCGGCGTGCAGAGCAACCGAACTAGTCATGGACTACGAGTCGAGGGGGCGCCTGAGATAGAGATCAGCAGCGCGTCGGAGTATGCTGATAAAATGGCCGAGCATGACATTATCGTCCAAACGAGCCAACGTAAGGCGGTGATATGGACCGCCGCCGTTAATCTGGCGGAGGATGCCGGCGGGATGGTCCTCGAAGATCCAGATTTACTGGCTGAAGTTACTAATCTTGTAGAACAGCCAACATTGCTGATTGGAAGCTACGAGGAGCGATTCCTGGATCTGCCTGTGGACGTACTGGTGGCGGTCATGAAGAAACACCAGCGGTATTTCCCTGTGTATGGCAAGGATGGACGCACCCTGCTTCCATATTTCATCACCGTGCGTAACGGCGGCAACCAATACTTGGATATTATCAGAGCAGGGAACGAGCATGTCATCCGTGCTCGTTTCGCTGACGCCGTCTTCTTCTATGAGAAGGACTCGAAGCAGGATCTGACTATCTTCTTATCCAAATTGGATACGCTGACCTTTCAAGCAGACATCGGTTCCATGCTCGACAAAGTAAAACGTCTAGAAAAGTTAAGCCCCTTATTGGCCGAGAAGCTAGAAATGGATGAGGGAGAAAAAACGGATGCCGGCCGAGCAGCTGCCTTATCGAAGGCGGATCTGGCATCTAGCTTGGTTGTCGAAATGACCTCGTTGCAAGGAATCATGGGCGGGAATTACGCAAGAAGGAGTGGCGAGCCGGAAGCGGTTGCCCTGGCTATCGCAGAACAATATGAAGCGGTTAGCCAGACGAGGCCGGGGCTTGTACTGGCTCTTGCCGACCGGCTTGACAGCTTGATAGGTCTGTTTGCTGCAGGTCTTGCCCCGAAGGGATCGAACGATCCTTTCGCACTGCGAAGGGCTGCAATTCAGATAATCGAAAATCTAGTAGCCAACAAAGTTGAAATCAACCTGCGAGAGGCCTTATCCGATGCCGCTGGGCTTTTACCGATCGAGGCCACCTCGGAGACGCTCAGCGACGTCATGTTTTTCATTCACGGACGGCTTGAGACCTATCTCCAGGAGCAAGGCATTCGCACGTCGGTTGTCCGCGCCGTACTCGCCGAGCAAGGGCACAACCCGTACTCGGCCGCTCTTGCTGCAAAGGCGCTAGATGATACCGTGAAGAGCGAGTCGTGGCCGACTCTCCTTGATTCATATGCCCGCTGTGTTCGTATCTCGCGAGAACAAACAGCCTTTGAACTTGATCCAAATCAGCTTAACCTTCCTGAAGAGAAAGCACTATGGAAAGCGTTCCTCCAGGCATCTGAAATGTTAGACGGAACTGTTTCGAGTTTGACCGGCGCATTAACTTTCATGGAGCCGTCTATATCTAGCTTTTTCGATGGAGTCTTGGTGATGGATGACGATCAGGAAGTCCGTCAAAATAGACTGGCTCTTGTGCAGAAGATCGCCGGCATTACAAACGGGATCGCAGACCTTTCTTTCCTGGAAGGCTTTTAGATCATTTGTTTTGGTTGCGTTATAATCGAGGGATCAAACCGCCCACTTAGACGAGCCATTTGCACAGTGTGGATTAGTCGGTGACGATTCCATTTCATAGTGAAGAGCAGGACCGGGTTGGATACCTGCCAGCAAGTCTCAATACCAAGATCTAAATGAGTGTTACTGACGAGGTTAAAAGTAGACTAGACATCGTGGACGTCGTGTCCGACTACATGCCCTTGCGTAAGTCGGGTACGTCGCTGTCTGGTTTCTGCCCTTTTCACCCCAACACGCGTACTCCTGCCTTTGTCGTTTTCCCTAATACCCAGACCTGGCACTGTTTTGGCGCCTGCTCCGAGGGAGGCGATGTATTTAACTTTGTAATGAAGAAAGAAGGCTGGGATTTCAGAGAGACTTTGGTCTATCTCGCAGGTAAGGCTGGTGTGGACCTGGCGGAACATGGGTCCAAAAGCAGGGTGGAACAAGCCTATGAGGACAAACTGGCAGATATCCTGAATGCGGCAGCTGATTACTTCTACCAGATTCTCCTTTATGCTCCTCAGGCAGAAGCAGCTCGTGATTACATCATTTCTAGAGGATTCAATGAGGAGACAGTCAGCCAATACAGGCTTGGCTTCGCCCTGGATTCGTGGGATGCAAGCAGGAAT
Source organism: Chloroflexota bacterium (assembly GCA_030599405.1). GTDB lineage: Bacteria > Chloroflexota > Anaerolineae > Promineifilales > Promineifilaceae > UBA11865. Next base: position 2,616 of record JAUVOB010000105.1, read on the forward strand.
CATTTCAATATGCAGGGCTACGGGGATGACGATCTAATAAATACCGGGCTTTTGACGGTTAATGAAGAGAAAGGCACCAGATATGACCGGTTCCGCAACCGGCTTATGATTCCGATTCGAGATGCTAACGGCCGTATGGTGGGATTTGGCGCCCGTACGCTTGATCCCGAAGGCATACCAAAGTACCTCAATTCACCTCAGACGGCCGTTTTCGACAAGAGTCGCCTGCTCTATGGCCTTGACCTTGCTAGGCGCCATATCCGCGAAGCAAGACAGGCGATCATTGTCGAAGGTTACATGGACGTCATTCAGGCCTGGCAGGCAGGCTTCTATAATGTGGTCGCCCAGATGGGAACGGCACTGACAGCGGACCAGCTACGACTCTTGAAACGATATACCAAGCGATTCGTGCTCGCCCTCGACTCCGATGCCGCCGGTACCCAGGCGACAATGCGAGGTCTTGAAGTAGCCCGAGAAACCCTGGATCGGGAAAGTGATGTCCGGTTCAACGCCAGGGGACTGGTCAAGCACGAAGGTCGTCTGCAGGCAGACATCCAGATCGTGAGCCTGCCGCAAGGCTACGATCCAGACAAAATTATCAAAGAGAACCCCGATCACTGGGTCAAATTGATATCAGGGGCGAAGCCGGTCGTGACCTACGTGATTGATCTGGCGACCGAGGACCTTGATTTGGGAGATGGTAAGGCGAAGACGCTGGCTGCGCAGAAGGTATTGCCCCTGATAAATGACGTCGCGGATCCGGTGGAACGCGAGCATTATCGACAGCTTCTGGCTCGTAGACTTCGTATCGACGAACGCGCACTGCTAAAGATCATAATCCCCCCGAAACGCAGAAGAATTGCCGCGAGCCAACAGGCTCAGCCCGCGGCTAGCAATCCCCCCCCGGAGAATACAAGTGCCAGCGCGGTGGGTTTGTCGACGGTGATCGGCGGCGAAACAATTGGCACTGAGCTACGCCGGGCCGATTTTTTGCGTCAATGCCTCAAACACCCAACCATTGTTCCAATGATTGACAAGATGCTGGTCCTCAACGAACAGACAATGGTCGAGGTGGAGGATTTCTACAAGCCAGATGATCGTGCGATATGGCGCTATGTTCGCAGCCAAATCAACACCTGGTCTATTGCGAGCGAGGGTGATCTGTGGGATAGTCTTGAGGACGAGTTCCTTCGCGATCGTATTCAAACGTTGCTTTCTCTGCCTGACGGACCTGACTTAGAGGTGGATCGATTGCCTGACACTTTGACAAGGTCGGTACTCGATTGGCGCCTGGAACATGTCAAAGGCTTGATTAGCGAGGTGAAGTACCTGTTTAGTGACGAAGAATTATCTAGTAACACGGAACAGTTGGATCTTTTCGCTAAAGAGCTGAGTGATCTAACAACGCAATTACTCAATATCAACAAGGCGAGAGCAGCCATGACGGCTACAGGGCGCCGCCAAACACAGGAAGCGCTGGGAAGTATATAATTCGAAGCCTTCGCATTTGGGCTCTGAGGAAAGTGTTGACAATGGAATTGGATCAATCGTTCGACGAAATAGAAGATGTTGATGCCGAGAGTGGTGAGCCAGACGCCATCGACATCGAGGCGATTGTTAAAAAAGCCCGTAGGTCGCGCCAGATCGAAGAAGTCGATGTGCAGGCGATCTTAGCATCTGCGGACGAGGATCAAGCCGATAGACTCTACGAGCAACTTCAACGACTGGGTATACGCATCGTATCCGAGACGGGTGAGACCGTAGATGATTTGGGTGACAGTTCATTCCTGCTTGATATCGAACTTCCCCAAGAGGATGAGATTGAAGAGCGCCAGTATGCTCCGGAAGCTGAGGAAGACCCTGTCCATACCTACCTGAAGGAGATTGGCCAGGTACCATTGCTTACGGCCGAACAGGAGATCTGGCTGGCGACCCAGTTAGCGGCTGCCTCAGTACTAGTTACCCTGACGAACCAGGTGATGGACGATGGGGAGCAGGAAACCACCCATATCCGCACTGTTTCGGCTAACTATGAATCACTGTTGGAAGGTTGGCAACAGGCGACTACTGCCAGCAAGCATATCGACGTTAAACTTCCCGACCTCTCTCTAGTCATTCGTGAAGCCCAACAACTAAGAGGAAACTGGCGCACTAGCTCGCCGTCATACCTTCGGCACTATCTCAATGACGGAGATTGGGGACAAGCGGAGGAGTGGAGCGATTTAGCCAAAGACGTCTTCTTTATCTTCTCAGCCCTATATCTGTTGCCGTTGAACCTTTCCGATCAAATCTGCGACTATTACCTCGAGGATTACGAACTGCCGGATATTGAAACATTCAACGAATGGCTCAGCCAGAATGAGTTGGCCTTGAAGTACAACGAATTCATGATTTACGATCTTGCGGAGGAGGCTAAGGTAAATCTTACACGGGCAAATCTTCGACTTGTAGTTAGCGTAGCGAAACGTTACATGGGACGTGGGATACAGTTCTTAGATCTCGTGCAGGAAGGAAATGTTGGTCTGTTAAGAGCCGTTGAGAAGTTCGACCATCGCAAGGGCTACAAATTCAGCACCTATGCAACCTGGTGGATCCGTCAGGCGGTCAGCCGGGCGATCGCCGATCAAGCGCGGACCATCCGCATCCCGGTTCACATGTACGAGACGATAAATAGAATTGTGCGCCTCCAAAGGGATATGGTTCAACAACTCGGTCGCGAACCCACGGATGAGGAACTGGCTCTAGAACTAGACTTTATGACCCCGGCCGAAGTAGATCAGATTAAACGGTCCCTCGAATCTGGCGAACCGGTCGATCCTTTTCTATATCGAAAATGGCGCCAGGCAACCGTGAAAGTCATAACTACGAGACGATATACTCAAGACACGATGTCTCTGGAGTTGCCGGTTGGACCCGGGCAATCGACTAATCTAGCTGATTTCATTCCGGATGAGGCAGTTGAAGTGCCAGATGAGGCGGCTTCAAAACAATTGCTGCGCGAGCATGTTCGTAACGTGCTAGGGTTCCTGAGCGAGCGCGAGCGGCGGGTGCTTGAGATGCGCTATGGTCTGCTTGACGGAAAAGACCATACGCTAGAAGAAGTCGGTCGTGAGTTTGGTGTGACCCGTGAGCGGATACGCCAGATCGAAGCCAAGGCATTGCGCAAACTTAGACATCCGAGCCGAAGCAAATCTCTCCGCGACTACGCGAGCTAAGAACCCGGCTTTCTATATCCCCCCCGAGTAAAGAGCAACTCAATACATAAAAACGATATTATCTATAATAATAGATAAATATGTGTTGCTGTCAGGTTTGATTGTGATAAAATTTACATTCGTAAAGAGAGGATAGGCATATTACCTGGTTACAGCGATTTCCTGACAGCTCATTGTTCCATATGACCGGGATTTACGCCCCACATATGCAACCCCAACCAAATTGGAGTTAGAATTAGCCTCGTATGGATGAGTATCTTCTGCGCCAATACATACCA
>JAUVOB010000257.1 GCA_030599405.1 Chloroflexota bacterium
AGGATCATCGCCACTGAGGGTAATTGTAATAGCGTAAACACAGGTGTCCGATAGGATGTATCCTGAGCTAACAAGATCTGCAACTGCCGCCTCGATTCTTGCCAATCCTCGAGGCCAAGTGTAGCGTAAGCGAGCCCTAACCGGGCTTCGGATAACTGCGAATCGCCCTTAACTATATTTGCGAGACGTTCCCTCGCGGATTCATAATTTCCCCCCAAGATGGCCAACCATCCCTTCACGACGAGCGCGTTACGGTAGAATCTTAATGGGAACTTGTGCTGTCTGGCCTTAAGCTCCGTTAATTCCGCGATTCTTCTTGCATGTACAATTTCACCTGTCACGAAGGATACCAGGCTAATGAAACCCATGGTATTTGCCGCGCCTAACGGCACACCGAAACGATCGAACAGGTCAGTAGCCTCTTCCCAATACCGTATGGATTCAGCGTTGTTGCCCCTCATGAATTCGACTTGACCAAGTTGCATCAAAGCCCAGGCTATGGCCGAACGTTCCCCAATTTGTCGATTTCGAACCAATAGTCGCTGAAAGCAGTCGTACGCCATATCCAATCGACCGATAGCGATGTAGCTGTGTCCCAGGCGAGCCATAGGATAGTAACCATCCTCGAGCTCGGGATAACTGATCAAACTCTTGTGCATCAAGCTAATAGCTTTGCTGCTTTCATGGTTATCGCCGGCTAAAGTACCGAGCAACAAGTAGCAATAACCCATAGTTCTCCGATCACCGGCTTCTTTTGCTGACGCCAGACCAAGTTCAGCCTGTGCCCTAATACCTTCAAGATCTTGTAGCTTCCCTAGGCTCTGGGTAAACATGTCGTACCATTGCAGCAGCAGCCGACTCCAGGTGGGATTCGGCTCTTCCTCCGGTTTCGGTGCGAGCTTTGATCGTGCCCTGTTGAATAGTTCTTCACCTTCGTGATAGCGGCTTTGAACGTCGCAATATACGTAGAGGGTGCCAGCCATTCTCTCGATTGACGCGAAATCCTTATTACCAACTGTGAAGAGCCAGGCAGCCCGTATATTCTCAAAGTCAGCGGCTATCTCGTCTCGCGCGTCCTTCTGTCTCGCTCCGAGGATGTCATGATACCTCCGTTCCATAAAGCCCGCGTAGTAGGCACAATGTTCTTCGCGAGTTAAGATCTCCAGACCACTCGCTCTTAGGTGGTCACCGGCGTACTGGCGCAGTAGCTCGTGTAACCGATAACGTCCTTCACCAGGTTCCCTCTGTAAAAACGATCTGTTGACCAAAGAAATAAGTGTCTGAAGATTCGCTTCAGCGACAGCCTCTGCTGCTCGTCGCCTGAATCCCCCCTTGAACACCGATGTTTTCATGAGAATTACCTGCTCGCCGTTTGTCAGTTGCTTCCACGAGGAATCGAAAACGACGCGCATGCTGCGATGCCTATCGTCGATTTCATATATATCAGATTCTACGAAATCCAGGTTATGGCTTATCTCCGCAAGTATCTCTCGAGGCGAGAATATTTCGATTAACGGAGCGGTAAGTATGATGCCAAGCGGCATCCCTTCCACCAGATGACATGTGCGAACGATATCCGCCAGCTCACCTGCACTCGGACGATAAGCCGGCCGGGCTCGTCGCGCATAATGCATGAATAGCTCCACGGCGGCGTAATTGGTTATCTCATCGGGTGGTTTATCCAATTCGACTTCTGCTAGTTCCGGTACAGCCAGACCGGTAATACGGAAGCGTACCTCCTCCAGCAGATTTAACTTTTCTCGAGATGTGGTTAGTATTTTTATACCGGTAGCTGAACGCAAGATATCGAGAATTATGTTGGCACCTACTAACAGATGCTCGAAATTGTCTAGCACGAGCAGCATTTCGCTGTCACCCAGGTGTTCCAATAGTTGATCCTTGATCTCCTTACCTTCGTAGCGTTGAATCCTCAGAGCCCTGGCAATGGCGGGAACGATGTCGTCAACCTGGCTGAGTGAAACCAGTGGCACGAAGGCGACGCCGTCAGGGAAGTCTCGTGTGATAGCAAGAGCTGTCTCTACGGCAAGTCGCGTCTTACCACTTCCACCTGGTCCAAGGATTGTCACGAGCCTCACATCTTTGGCGCAGAGCAACCGGGAGAGCTCAATGTTCTCGGCGCGGCGGCCGATAAAAGGCATGGTATAGAGAGGGAAACCGGTCGCGACATGCCCATCGCCAATCTGCCGTGAAGTGCTATTTGACTCCCCCGTTGCCGGCCTCTGCATTCCCTGATTCTTTCCGTTCTTCCCCTGTATTTTGTTCAACTGGTCTCCTTCCCCTGACAGACAGCTAGAAGCTCCGGGCTCTTATGATGTTGCCACTCAATTATGTAACTGCATCTTACATCGTGGTATCGATTATCTGGAGTTTCTATTGTACACCGGATGGCTGATTGACTAAATTACACGCTGACTGAGAGCTGCGTCCTTTGTAATCCAGACAGTCTCCATAATTTCCGAAGGTTTATCAAGAAAATTATAGTTGAAAAGTATATAATGGATAAAGAACATTTGGGTCGTAATCATTAGCATCTAAACACCTTAGAGAATATTCTAGAGGAGTGGAAGATGGACGACGGTATTCGCGTTGGGGAAGTGACACACTTTTACAGCCACATTAGCGTGGCTGTGCTGGTCCTCACAGATAAGCTACGTATTAGCGACACAGTGCACATTCTAGGCCATACGACCGACCTCAGGCAGAAGGTTAACTCCCTTCAAATTGAGCATGAATCGGTAGAGGAAGCGGGTCCCGGGCAAGATGTAGCTCTGAAAGTGGACCGGCGGGTGCGTCCCGGTGACACTGTGTACAAAATCGCCGAAGCCGGCGAAGGCTAAGCCTGGCGGATGCTTTACGAGTAATTTGAGGCTTCTCCAGCAAATAGTGCGCGTTTCGAGTAGGGCGGCCGCGAATGCCGAACGGCCGTGGTTGGCCAGTGCACGATTTCAATTGCCAGCTCATGGTCATATCCCATGTCCACCTCGATCTTCCCAATTGCGTCCTTACCGCAGTTAGCGTTGGCACAACACGGCGCAACCATATGTGGTTTGCTGAGGTTCTCGCACTTAGAGCCATACTGGGAGGTACGGCATCGATCTGTACATTACCGGTATCGATTGCGTCTAAAGATTCGCTATCATAAGTGGACCCCTGGCTGTCACCGCCGGTAGCGCCCTGAAAGACTCTGATGCCATTTTGTTCCAGGGGGAGTGACCAGATAGAGATCACTTTGAAGTACTAGAATTAAGAGGTCAACCGAGGATCAGCAGCAGACACGATTCGCTTGCTCCCTTGTGGATTAAGTTTCTAGCAGGAGAGTAACTCCAGCGGAACCGGTCGCAAGGAGCTCATTAATTTTGTTGTTCGAGCCACTGGCGCAGCGGGTCGATACTAGCCTGGTAGCCTTCTTCGATGATAGGTTTATAGGCCCCGAAATCTAGTCCGCTATATCGCTTTACATCGGGATATATCACCAGATCTGCCAGGGGTTGCCTTCTCTTGTTTTGGTAAACACTATTGATCTCCATCGACCTTAAGACAATGCCGATCAGAGAAGGCGATCGAATGGGCTCGCTGAATGGGTTCAGCCGGCTTGCCAGTATGCGCCATCCAGAAACGCTGCCATCCAACTTGTAGCTGCGCCGGTAGCTCTCCTGAGGGCTGGCAAG
>JAUVOB010000004.1 GCA_030599405.1 Chloroflexota bacterium
CCAATTGATGACTTGAATAAACAATCCAACGAGCAATACCCCGCCGATCACTAGATATAGCTGTCGCTGTAACGAGAAACGCGGGTGGTCTAGACGGGCTAGATCTTCCAGTAACCAGCTTAGGGCAGGGCAAAGAGCTATCAAGGCCGGAAGTAACAACCGCGATTGCCAAAGAGCAGCTGAACCAATAACTCCGGCTGTCCAGAAGAGAAACTGCGTCAGGGCAAAGAAAAGAAGGCCACCTAGGGCAGCCGGTCTATTCGGCCGTTTGGCAATTACGCCATAAATGAGTAGCAGTGGTAGAAAGATGAGGAACAGAGGGCCAATGGGACCGTCCTGGCTGGCGTCCCGAATCCCTAGCGTGATGTCGTATGGCAGGAGCAGCAGCCGTGTTCCAAGGTAACCAACATCCAATTCGCAACCAGTCGCGTGCTGACCTACCAAGAACTCAGGACTGTATTCGGTACATGTGCTCGGATCAAAGGCGATTCCAGTGCCACCCTCGCTATATGCGGCCGAGCGGAATTCGTCCCAATTTGTGCCATCGAAAAGGAATGGATAGACCGGATTTTCAGTAAAGAACAGGTTTTTGATAAACCAGGGAGAGGAGACAAGAAAGGCTAATCCAAGGAAGAGTAAAAGCGGTCTTAGTGCACGCCGCAACTCTTTCCTGTACCACCACAGGATCAGTCCGGCCAAAGAGATAAGGGCGACGACGCTCGTATATTTAAGGCCCATCGCCAGACCAAGCATAATTCCACTGAAGATTATCCAGGAGCTGTCTTGCAGATTCGAAGCAGGTGCCGGTTCGCCCGGAACCTCCTCGCTTTCGGCCGACTGTTGAGTTTCGTTTTGTCCCCGCCAACCCAGGCGCCACTTCAATAATGCATACAGAGCAACCACCTCATAGAAAACTAACGCGAGATCATTGTATGCCCACCCGGCGAGAGAAAGTATCATGGGTATGGCTAGAAGGAACAGAACGGCCGACCAAGCGTTCTTGACCCTCAAAAGTTCATCTGCGGATACAAACACCAGACCCATTAGCATGAGGGCGAAAATGAAATGTAGGAGAACCGCCGTTACTCCTCCGCGAATGCCCAGGGCGAGTAGATAGAGCATCTCGAACAATGAGGGGAAATTGAGGTGGGGGATGTCGATACCGGGGACAATTCGACCTTGTTCCAAATATAGCTTCGGCCCTGTTAGGTGATAGAAAAGCCCATCCCAGCTGGTTGATGGCAGTAGTGCGAGCGACAAGGCCAACAGAATCGATATCGAGAGAAATAGAAGGATTAGTCGTCCGGGGCGCGGCTTCGGCACTGTACGAATAAACCTGATGCTAGATCGGCCGGTGAAGAGCGTCAGCACGACCATAAGGAGTAACAGAACCGGTCGCGTGATGAACCCAGCCAGACCCAGGAAGAGAACGGTCACTCCCAGGATCCCGAATCCAAGCCCTAGACCAAACAGGAGTTCTTCTAAAGGAACAAACCTGCTTCGCCGCATCCTTCCCAATAACCATCGCCCTATACCAAAGGCGACAAACGCAATCCATAGGGCAACTAACAGGTCCAATAAGGTTCGTCCAAGAGCTTCGAGAGAGATTCTGAACGGCAACCACCGATCGATATTAGGGAAAAGCTCGAGAATAACTTTCAGGTATGCATTCTGTACGATGTAGTAACTAGCGATGCTAACAGTTAGCCAGAGGAAAAATAAGAAGATTACGACCCACTTCAAAAAACTAGGCTTTCCACCGGTTTCGGAGAATTCTGGTTCCTTGCTCATGGTCACAGACCGCGTTCTAGTTACCCTGAAAGCTCAAATAGGAGGATATCAATCCCGCCAACGTTGAACTGTTCAAGCCGGTGGTACCTATCGACGAAGTAATCTACCTGCTCTTTTTGCCACTCCTGACTATGCTCAAGAGCTACGATTAGCCAGAGGCGCGTTCCATCTTCGAGGCTGTTTGTGCGGGATAGTAGCGTACCGCCAAGGACGCGATAGATCGAATCGGGCTTTCGTGGATCCGGATCACCAATGAGCAGAGCGTGCTTATCATTATTCGTATATCGTAACCACGGTAGATAAGATCCGTCGCTGGTATGAAGCACTTGATCCCCTGGTTGTAGCCTCTCTTCCACAAATTCTGACGCCTCGCGATATGGCGGCTTAATAGGTTCCCCAACTATATAGATGATCGCGTTTACCAACATTAGTACTACGGCGATAATCACTAAATAAGGCAGCGGTGTCCTCGACCTGGTGGCGCTCCAAGCTAATAGAATAATAAGGAATGGCGAGGCAGCTGCCATGGTCCTTTCCGGCAAGAAAAAGGGCCGGATCATATATATGAATACTGGGACAATCACAAGCGTGATTAACATGAGTATGGGTAATGATGACCACACAATTTCAGAGTTTCTGTGAGCCTTGATAGTCTCTATAATCAGGAGGATCCCTATCGATAATATGAGGAAGAGTGAAAGACCGACTAGTATTGGGTGCGATGCCATACCGAAGAGGAGAAATGACAATGAAGTAAGTAGCTTGATTGGATTGTAATCAACTTCTTGATCTACAGGTCGCAGACTACCTAGTTCACTTTCCTGCTCATTCATCATCTGCAACAACCAGGGAAGAAAAATGATCACAAGCAACGTCCCGATTACAATGAATTTTGCAGTAATTGATGAACGTCGAAATCGAACTATTGTATAGATACCCAAAGCGAATAAAGCCAGCCAGGCGAATACATGCGTAAAAACCGCCATGGCGAATACAACGGCGAAAATCAGCCACCAATACCAGCGATCCTCGCGAACGGCCCGCAGATAGGTGTAAGTTCCCAATGTAACCAGGAACATGAGCATGGTATACATACGCACTTCGTGGCTATATAGGATGTGGAAGGGTGAAATGGCTATTAGCAAACAAGCCAAAATGGCAACGACTCGCCTTCCATTAAGTTCCCGGACCAACAGGTATGCCGCTGGGATAAGCAGGAGGTTCCAGACAAGACCTAGCACTCGCAGGGAGCTATCGGAGTCTGGGAATGCGAATGTCCAGGCTTTGAGAAGAAGATAATAGAGCGGTGGATGACTGGATTGGACTGCGTTGTTCAATATCAGGTTGATGGGAAGAGAGGCTGCTAGGTAGCTAATTGCTTCATCGAACCAGAGGCTGCTTGTGCCAAGAGTTGGAAATCTGAGAATTGCCGCGAGGATGATGATAAGAAGCAACCACAATCTACTCCAGCGCTTGCTAAAGAACTTGCTCATCCTGATTCACATAGACAAGGAGTAATAAACGGGATTTCTATAACTCCGGCTATCGTTAGTACTCCCCTATCGTGCTGTCTTTTGGTGCGTTGGCAAGGGCGGCCCCAATTATTCTTACGTTGGCTTTCTCGAGCAATTCCTTAGCACGTTGGGCATGATCGCGACGTGTTTTCCCGGCGCTAATAACCAATAGCACACCATCCACCTTAGCTCCAAGAACGGCCGCATCCGTGACGGCTATGACTGGCGGCGCGTCAAATAGAACAATATCCGCATCCTTTGCCAGGGATTCGATGATCTTGTCCAGCTTCTGCGCCCCCAGCATGTCGGCCGGATTTGGTGGTTTTGGCCCACTCGATAATAGCCGCAAACCGTCAACGGTAGTCTCCTGGAGGAACGGCTCGCCATCTTCCTCCAACATCAGGTTGGTTAAACCTGGCTCAGACTTCAGGTCGAACAACGTGTGCAGCGCCGGCCGCCGCAGATCGCTGTCCACGAGGACGGTCCGCCTCCCACCTTGGGCAAGGGTTACGGCCAGGTTGGCAACGGTCGTGCTTTTTCCCTCGTCAGGGGCCGGAGAAGTAACTACCAGGGTACGAATTGGATCTTCCAAGCTGGAAAACTGCAGATTGGTTCGAAGTGTACGATAGGCCTCACTCACCGGTGAACGGGGGTCGGTTATAGTTATTAAATCCATGATTGACTCGATTGATCTAAGCTAGACAAAAAGCCAATAATCAAATTGCACATCGCTATCCGAAGTGGATGTTGCTCTCCAGGCCTCACTTACCGGGTATCTTTCCAATCACCGGGATGTCGAGATAGCGCTCAATATCTTCACTTCTTCGCATAACACCGGATTCTCTCCATTCAAGGATAAATATGATTATTACACCCACCATCGCACCGAACACAAGGCCCGCGGCTGCGTTGATCTTGGTTTTAGGACGGGCGAGTCCGGCCTGTGGATCGTCGATAAACTCCACGTCTACTCGATCTTCCTTGCGCTGTGTCGCGTTATTGTCGATACGCCATTGAATGAATAGGTTGCCCCAGGTCTGCGTTATCCGATTTGCAAGGTCTGGGTCAGTACTCTCTGCATTAATCTGAATTACAAAACTGGAGTCATCCGAAGCTACTTCCACGTCACTAAGTAGCTCGCCAGGTTCCATGTCTAGCTGCAGCTCATCGATCACATTCGCAGCGCGGTAGCTGCTTCTGATCCACTGAACATATCCCCTCAACAGAAGTTTTGCTGCCTGCGATTGGCCAAAATCGGTTCGCGCTGGCTGCACGAGCATTCGTAAACTGGATTCATAAACAGGCGTCTGCATTTTGCTGAAGCCATACGCAGCCGCGGCAGATAACACGGCCACCAGAATGATAATCCATCCTCGCTGGCGCAATACCCTTATGTAGTCACCTATTTCCACGGGATACCCCGAAAATTCCTATTGATGCAAGTCATACCTAAATCTTATAGAACAAAGGAATTATGTCAACTATTATGCGTCGAACTGTAAGAATATCTGGAGCGGACATCACCTCTTCGGGATCTCGCCGACCACCGATAAGCCTAACTTTTCCAGGTCATAGCGATCCCGAATTGTGGGATCTAGATACTCTACGAGAAACGCCAGCCCGAAACCGGCCGCGATCGCTAATACCAACCTGAAAGGCAAGTCAAGTTGCCTGGATAGACCAGGCGGGATGGCGTTTACTACCGGCTGGTCCAGCTGAACCAGATCCGCTGACTTTCCTCCCAATTGGGGTAAGCCCTGGTGGTTCTCCTCAATGAGGACAGTAGCCGCCGCTTTCATTATTCGGTCAAGTGTTTGAGAGTTGTGATAGTTGATTGATAGCGTCATCATGCTCCGCGTGCTATCCGAAGCGACGCCACCTTGAATATCGCCTGCCAGGACTGATATGCCATCTCCGGCCAGCTCTTGACTAACGAGCTCGGCAAATTGCCCGCTTCTCACCCAATCAGCCAGTGTGTTGACAGCATACTCAGAAGATTTCCAGTTCGCCAGGCGCTGTTCATCTGAATCGTCCGCCAACGTTGAAGGTTCCTGGCTGGCGATGAAACGAATGCCAGCATTGTAGAGTTGCCCTGGAGGTGAGTAAGTGATGATCAACACGACCAGGACAATAATCGCTGGCAAGACGATTAATAACCATCTACGTTTGATGACCAGCCAAAATTCCCTGAGTTCCATTAGTTCTTCTTTGTGTCTTCTAGCTTTCGTTCCACGAAATCGCTTAGCCGACTGGTAAACGCGACTGTATCGAATTTCTCAGCATGCGAGCGAATAAAAGTAGGATCGACCTTGTCTGTATCGAAACTCTCTACAGCCTCGATAATAGCAGCAACACTTTGTTCGGCAAAGAGCACTCCACTCCCAGGCACTACGGTCTCCAGAGCACCTCCCGCAGCGTAAGCGATGACGGGCCGACCTGCAGCCATCGCTTGGATCGGCGCGATGCCAAAATCCTCTTCACCGGGAAAAACGAACGCTCGGCACCGGGCAAGAAGATCTGGCAGATCATCATCAGGTACGTACCCTTGAAAAGTTATCGTAGGACCTGCCAATTCCTCCAATCTTTCACGGTCACGGCCGATTCCGGCTATAACCAAAGGTCGATCGAGTTGATTGAACGCTTCTCCCAGTAGATCTAATCGACGGTACGGAACGAGTCGCCCAACAATCAGGTAATAGTCATCCACCTTCGAACTCGTTTCGAAGCGGGTTGTATCTACAGGAGGATAGATGATAGTTGATTCTCGTCGATAGACCTTGGCGATTCGTCGACGTACGACATCTGATATGGCTATGAAATGGTCAACTCTGTCGGCCGCGATCCTGTCCCAAGCTCGCAAATAAGTAAGAATCGGGGGCAAGATCAATCGCGAAAACCGGCCGATATGCTCGCGCTCAGCATACTGTTGGTAACGCCAAACATAGCGTGTTGGTGTGAGGCAGTAGCAAATGTGTTTTGTTGACGACCCGGTGATGACGCCGTGACAAAAGCCACTTTTGTTGCTAATCACAACATCGAATTCACTGAAATCGAATTGCTCAAAGGCCAAGGGGTAAAGAGGCAAGTAGAACTGTTGCCGCTTTCTTGCCATTGGCAAACGATCGATGAAAGAAGTTCTGATATCCCATGTCCGCCAGGAATCAGGCATCGCCTCGCGACGGTATAAAGAGGTGTAAACAGGAGAATCTGGGAAGAGGGATACCAAGGCTTCGAGCACATCTTCGGCACCCCCTCTTTGGTTCAGCCAATCGTGCACGAGTGCAACTTTCATAATTTATCGTTCCAGGCAAATCCCTCAATGAAGGCTAGATGCCTAAACGCTCCATACGAGCTGCCAATTCGGTTTCGACTTCTAGGCTATGCATAGCGTCATCGAGCTGATTGTCCAGTCCACTTGCCTCGACTTCCCAAGCCGCATCTGCATGGTCCAATCGCCGCCTAATGTTTTCAGCCGCTCGTGAAACCTCCGAATCGCCGTATCCCATCAGCGAATCAAGGGAACGCATCGCCTTAGTTGACACTTCTTTCGCCTTTGCCAGCTGAAGCAGAAACGCAAGCTCCTCCCGCTCTTGCTTAGCTATAGCAAGCCTCCCTTCTAGCTTTACTCGTACATCTTCAAGCCGCTCGGCTGCCTCCACTTGCCGCTCAAGAGAACTGTCATATGTCTCGATCAGCTCAAGGGTCGACATCAATTGTTTCTGAGAAACCATTGCCTCAGTCTGTTTTCCCTGGCGAAGGAATTCGTCGACCATGTAATCAAGCTTCGCCGCCTTATCAGCAAGCAATCCTCGACGACGTTTAGTAGTACTTACCTGGGCAATCATCGGGGCAATGGTGCGCCGGAAGCGCTCTAGTTCTCTTTCTGCTTGCCGTATGTAGTCGTCATAAACGGCAAGATCGCTCTTTTGAATAGCCTGATCGGCAAGATCATGTAGCGTGGCACGGACGAGAGTTTTTAGCTTCTGAAACAACGACGCCATGCCAGGATTATACACGGGGGGAGAAAGCTGACGAAAACCGGTAAACAGGAAAAAACGGCCGTTAGTTAGACCAACGGCCGTTCTCACCTTCTCTCTGGTTTTTACCAGGATCTATCTCGACCGGTGTACACCGGGTAGTCAAGAGATCAACCAGAGCTAAGAAGCATCTTTGATGACGATTTCCTCAGGATCAAAGTTATTAGCTTTTGCAATAGGTTTCTCTTCGGGCATGAGGAGAACCAAAGCCACATAAGCTATCAAACCCCATCCAGTGCTAAGTGCAAACAAAACAAAAAACACGCGCACTAACACCGGATCGATATTGAGGTACTCTGCTAAACCACCAGCCACACCAAACAGCATTCTATCACTTTGAGAACGAATCAGTTTCTTGTCACTCATATTATTTACCTCCGGCTTTCCAAATTATCGTCGCTACCCTTTACGCTAAAATGCCTTCAAAGTTGCGAAAAGGCATGAAAAACCCGAAATCCCGCTTCTACCATAGAGAGCGAGATTTCGGGTTGATTTGCGACAATCAGATTCCTTGCCGGGTCTCATGCGTCGGCAAGAGCAAGGCAAGTATTATATTGAGCAGGCCTGATGTTTACTGAGAGCAGTTCCAAAAACAGCCAGCCCAACAATGCGAGCCATCTACATAAGGAGCCTCTGCCGCTTCTATCGCTCCAATTGGTTCAGAATGCTGTCTAGTCTTTATCCTCTGACTCTTCAAACATGGCATCCGCGATGTCAGCTATAGTTTCAGCGGTTGCGAATTCAGCAGACCCTTCCGCGACTTCAGCAATGCCATCAGCAGCCAGCGTCTCGGCGGCATCTCGCATTCCCCTGGCGGCAGCCAATTCTACTAAACCTTCTGCGGCTAATTCGGCACCTTCTTGTTCCATTTCCTCGCCCACAATCGCCATCTCTTCGGCAACCATAAGGCGGTCAGCGCCTTCGCCGAGCTCGACTTCACCCAGTGCACCAATCTCGAGACCTGTTTCGGCGATCACGTTGGACAACGCACGGGTCGCTCCGAAGCGGAAGATGTTTTCGACGGCAATCTCCTGCAACGCTTCACCTCGAGATTCCAAAAATGCGGATAACACAGGCATGTCGATAGCGTCCACGACATCGCTAACCGCCCACATTTGGCCTGCTATTGCCGCCAACTCCATGGCTTGCTCTAGGTCCTCTTCTGCCAGAGCGCCTACAACGGCGCTTTGAACCGATACATCATCCGAAAAGGCCAGAAGCTCTGCCCCTTCGACAACATCTCGCACGCCAGCCTCGGTGACAATGTCACTCAACAGAGATAGTTCTTCACCGACCTCCATCTCATCTAAGCCACGTGTAACATCGCTCGCACCCGCTACCAGGACCTCTCTACTAGCCATCCCGAGATCAAGAGCCTCATCGATCGTGTCCGAACCCTCGATTACGTGCTCGATACCCTCGATAGCTGCTTCTGTAGTCATCTCCTCCAATTCCTCAGCCGATTCCTGGAATTCATTCATATCTTCCTGTGACATCTCGTACCTCCTAAAAGCACAAACTAACAAACCCAACTCATTACAGTATTATGTTAAGCTATCTACTCTTGACGGCTCCACATTGAACCGGGTCAATATCGATTGGTAACGCGAATTACTCCGATAACTCCAAGGATACTACACATGGCTGGATAGACCAATACTCACTTGATAGGCAATGTGAGAGAACGATATCTAAATGGGAGAGAGGTGGGCAATCAACGGTATTTCTATCAGAAATACTACGCAGAAATCACAATCAGCGAAGATCTCCTACATCGACATCAATCGTTCTGACAATGAAACCGTCTTTAACTAATATCAGTAAGGATTTAGTCTGTAGTTGCGAATGAGTCCGACTAGGATTATGGAATGTGGAACGAAAGAGGCGAATGGCTAGCAGAATTGAATTAGGGGGCGTCTCCCCGTTTACCATTGAAAAGGATTCTGGCTACCATCCACAGGCCAATTCCGATCAGGAGAATGGCTAGGCCGACGCTGCTCGTAAATCCTGCCCCCAAAAATGATCCAAAAACGAGAAATAGAATCAATCCAATCACAATGAGCCGCCCCCCCTTTCGTAACCCCGAAGCCAGATCTCCTTCAATGGCGCGCGACAAGATGATGCCTATACCAATGAATACTAGGATCAAGGTCCATGCATAAGCCCAGGTATTCCAGGCATTGTTGCTATTCTGATAATACATCAATAGACCGAGACCGCTAATCAGGCTGCCGGGGATCGCCAGACCCGGTGAGCCAAGAAAAGCACCCAGAAGAAACATCCCCCCAACTAAGATTATGATCAACGGCCATTGCTGGTTTATGTTAAGTAAATCCGAGACATTAGGGAATAAGGGCATCAATAGGAATATTACGCCCACCGCAATCAGGATCAGTCCTGCGAGAATTGAACTTCGTCTCATAATCCACCTCCCATTCCCAACTTAAGATTGGTAACGGTAATGGGTCAATGTGCTTCGAGTAATTCGAGAGTACTTAGATTATCGGTATTCTCAATAAAAGTATAATGCTGTACGCATTTCGGTCCACATTAGTCGCGAAAAGCAATAAATCGTCTTCCCGATGCTGATCCCGAACTCATAATTATTCAAATCCCAATCGGCCGATATCTCTTATCAAAAACGGGGTATCGTTATTCACAGCGCTCTCTGCACTTTGGATAGCCGATTTCTCACAATGACATTACCCCTTTTGGTTTCCCCTGCGATGGGATCTGTTTTGTGTTACACTGGATCTGATAACCTTAAACAGCCTGGTATTGCTTGGAATGAGCAGGATGGCCGACCGCTATTGCTCTCCATATTCGGCTGTTATCACCAACCCCGATAGGAGCGGTTTCGATGATTCACGTTCTTGTGTATGCGCCATTTTCGATGACGCTGATGGACAAGTTTCGCGCCGTAGCGCCGGAATTGGAAATTGAGCAGGAGGAACAGCCAGGTAGGAGCTGGCCTGATAACCGGACAACTGAGGCTGAGATTGTATTCGCCATTAGCGCCATTCCTACCCCAGAACAAGCGCCAAAGCTCCGGTGGTTGCAGACACATTGGGCAGGAGTCGAACATCTTAGAGAAGAGGCAATCTGGAAGAGTGATATTACCATCACAACCACCAGTGGAATTCATGCTCCAAATATTGGCCAGTATGTAATGACGCAAATTTTAACCTGGGCGAATCGGGTTCCTCGATGGTTTCAACATCAACGAAATAATGATTGGCCTGAAGATCGTTGGGCGAAATTTCTCCCCGACGAATTAAGAGGAAGAACGCTGGGAATACTTGGTTATGGAAGTATCGGACGGGAGGTAGCCCGACTCGCGAAGGGATTTGGAATGAGTGTGCTTGCCACGAAAAGAGATGCCCGTCGAATAGAAGACCGTGGTTATACATTGCCTGGAACCGGTGACCCGGATGGATCCATGGTAGATCGTATCTATCCAGGCGAGGCAACAAGAATGATGGTCAGCGACTGTGACTACGTCGTGATTACGTTGCCCGAGACTCCTGGAACGCGTCACTTGGTGAACGAATCGATATTGCGAAGCATGAAGCCCGACTGTTACCTGGTCAACGTAGGCAGAGGCTCCGTCATCAAGGAAGATGATCTGATCCAGGCATTAAGAAAGGGGTGGATTGCCGGAGCGGGGCTGGATGTATTCGAATCGGAACCTTTGCCTCCGGAAAGCCCTCTGTGGTCTATGCCGAACGTCGTTCTCACCCCACATATAAGTGGGTTTACACCCCATTACGACGCGAGGGCAGCCGATGTATTTGAGGAGAATCTGCGCCGGTATGTCGCGAATGAACCTCTTCTGAATGTGATAGATCGAGGAACGGGTTATTGATCAACGAGTCCTGCTACCGGAAGACTCAATCTTCCAATATTGTGCTGAAGCGATCAGGACAGGAGCATATCGACCCATTATGTAAACCTACCTAAATAATTCAATTGGCTTTTCGTTTCAAGCGATTATAATTACCTACGCTCGAGCATTCTTGTGGAAATGGCATCGCACTTTAACCGCCTTGCACACATCATATGTCGGGCAAACATACATCTCTAGACTAATAATTTGACAGTTTTAAGATGGACTTGTGACCGTCAACAAGAACTTACTTGGCGGCTAACAGGTCCATCTCATCGTAATGTAACAAGGAGCAAAGGTAATGATTGCGAAATCCGTTGAAGAGCTGCTTGATAGCCTTGCCGGATCTGTTCAAGTTCAGGGGAACGATGTCGATATACAGGACGAGATAGTTCTGCGGGAAAGGATTGATGACGTTGTATACACCGCCGTCTTCGGCGAAGGTCTCGTTCGTGACATCGCTCGCTGGTTAATCTGGGAAATCGGCCAGGATCTGGGAATATTTCTCGCATCTATCCATGAAATGTACATGGCTGCCGGGAGGGGAGAGCTACCGAAAATCTTCACCGTTCCAGCTATTAATGTGCGAGCAATGAACTACAACACGTCCAGGGCGATTTTTAGAGCGGCGAATAAGCTGGACGTCGGAGCCATGCTATTCGAAATCGCTCGTTCTGAGATGAACTACACCGACCAGCGTCCAATCGAGTATACAACTTCGGTGATTGGTGCAGCGATCAAAGAAGGTTACAGTGGACCGCTCTTTATCCAGGGAGATCATTTCCAGATATCGGCCAAGAATTTTGCGGCGAATCCCGAAGAAGAAGTCGGCGCCGTCAAGGAGCTTATTGGCGAAGCTATCGACGCCGGCTTCTACAATATCGATATCGACTCATCGACGCTGGTTGACCTGAGTTTCGATTCATTAGAGGATCAACAACGAAAGAACTATCAAGTCTGCGCAGAATTGACACATTACGTGCGCCAGCAAGAGCCGAAAGGGATAACCGTGTCGCTGGGAGGCGAGATAGGTGAAGTGGGAGGCCACAACTCAACTGTAGCGGAGCTCCACGCGTTTATGCGTGGGTATCTCAATGAGATTGGCGCCACAAAGAGCATATCAAAAATATCCGTTCAGACCGGCACCAGCCACGGTGGAGTCGTGTTGCCTGATGGAACCTTGGCCCAGGTTAATGTTGATTTCGAAACGTTGAAAGATCTCAGCCGCGCAGCGCGGGATGAGTACAGCCTTGGAGGAGCCGTCCAGCACGGCGCTTCAACCCTGCCACCAAGCGCATTCGGGAAGTTTCCCGAATCCGAAGCGATTGAGATTCATTTGGCCACTAACTTCCAAAATATCATATACGACAATCTACCAGATGAGCTGGTAGCATCAGCCTATGACTATGTTCGGACTGATTTGAAGCACGAGTGGAAAGAGGGAAAAACTGAGGACCAGTTCATATACTCCTCCAGAAAGAAGGCAATTGGTCCCTTTAAACAACAATGGTGGGACGTTGGGGACGATGTTAAGTCAAAACTTGGCGATGTCCTGCAGGAACAATTTGAGTTCCTCTTCGAAAAACTAAATGTGACCGGAACAAAGCAATTTGCTCATAAGATCACACCGATAATCGAACAACGTAGACCGCGACCACTGAAGGCGAAGAAAGAAATCCAGCTGAAGGTTGCCAGCGATCTGGCGGATTAGTTACTTCCGGACCTATTCATCCGGCGCTCTTTAGGCCAGTTGTTGCCTTAATAGATCGTGCGAAACAATGGCTGCATAATGGCAGAGTGGTCAAAATGATATATGCCTGGCTATGATCTCGCTGCAGGATCAGGTGCAGGATCAGGTGCAGGGGTGAAGATCAAGATCTGCGGGATCACCCGATTGGAAGATGCTATTATCGCCATTGATGCCGGCGCCGACTATCTTGGATTCATCATGTACGAGCGCAGCCCGCGGTATGCTAAAGGGCATGAGGTGAGAAAGATAGTGCAGAAGTTGAAAATCTCTGGTAACTGTCCAATCCTTATCGGCGTCTTTGTGAACGAATCGGCCGACTCAATGGCCTCGGTTCTGGATTTCTGCGGGTTAGATCTGGCTCAGCTTAGCGGTGAAGAACCACC
>JAUVOB010000094.1 GCA_030599405.1 Chloroflexota bacterium
TGGAAGTAATCGAAGGTATATCATTTCGGCCTGAATGGCGTGGCGATTCTTTTATTACTATTTGACGAGATTCGTTGTGTAAGTTCCTGGCATCGAGTGGAGAATCAATAAGGGCTGAATTCTGGAGTTTATCTACTGCCTGGTACCGAATGACGTGCTGTACTCATTCACTTTTGGATGTTATAGAAAGCTGCTTGACTAGATGATGACACGCAGATCCCGCTAACAGATTATCTGAATCACAGGAGGATATACAGATGTGTTGTTTATTCACCGTCCTAGTCCTATTAGGTCCGCGGGTTGCTAACGGCATCTGGTGGATCGCCGATGCGGCCAGATGGAATGCCGCGTTTGGATCGATTATATGGCCGATTCTGGGCATCATATTCGTGCCCTGGACGACACTGATGTACGTCCTCGTCTTACCGGGTGGCATTTCGGGATTCGAAGTGCTGCTACTGATGGTCGCCATCGTAGTCGACGTTCTGAGCCATGCCGGCGGCGGCTACGGAAACCGTAAACGCCTAACCGGATGAGGTAGCTAACTGAGAGTTCGAACGATCTACTGTAATCGAGGTGATAAGTAATTCAACCTTCCATGATCTTAGCTCTTGCGATGTTTAGAGCAGTGGTCAGGTGATAGATAGGAAGATGAGATACCCGGAGGAAAAAATCAATGACTCAAGATAAACCCATCTCATTTACGTTAAGATTTGTACTCGGGCTCGCAGCAGCGGGTATTGCTCTTGTCTTGATGAACCGGGCAGCGGAATTCATAGTCCAACTACTGTTTGCCTGGGTAATCGTGTTGAGCGCCGGTCCACTATTTTACTGGTTACAGAAGAAGGGGGTGCCAGGCTGGCTAACGTTAATCATCACTTTGCTAGCGATAATAGCCGTCTTTGGTTCCCTGATGGTAGTGGTAATTGTGGCCAGCAACCGTTTGGCTGAACTACTGACAACCTATACGGTTCAGATCGAAGACTTCAAGGCATCCGTGGCTGAATTCTTAGAAGGTCTCGGTGTTAGTGGCGCTAACGCCTCCGATTCCGCCGGACTCGTTGATCCCACAAGGATACTCAATTTCTACGCCGGAATAATCGCCGGCTTGGCCGCGACCTTCGGGGACATTATCTTCATCTTCATGATCATTATTTTTAGCCTTGTCGAGGCCTTCAATATGCCGGCGAAGATCGCCGCCGAGTTAAAGGCAGGTAACGAGTACGTTCAGCGCCTGGCTGATTTCGCCGCCGACATACGGCGCTATGTTTCCATTACCACCTGGATCGGGTTGCTGGTAGGTGCAATTGATACCGTATTCTTCGTCATCATGGGTGTCCCCCTTCCCCTATTATGGGGTCTCCTGGCCTTTCTGTTGAGCTATATTCCTGTGGTTGGCTTCTGGTTGGCAGCCATTCCACCCACCATTCTGGCCTTCTTAGAATCCGGACCTCTTGCGGCCCTGGTTGTATTTTTCGGAATCGTCCTCATCAATGCCTTTTTCGACGAGGTATTCAAGCCTAAGATGCTCGGAGAGGGTCTTGACCTGGCCCCGGTCATGGTCATTCTTTCGCTAGCGATCTGGACCGCTGTCTTGGGACCTCTGGGTGCAATATTATCAGTTCCAGTAACCATGATCTTCAAGGAACTTATTCTTGAAGCTGATGACCAGAATCAGTGGATAGCCCGGCTAATGGGTAAAGGAGATAAAAAGCCACCGCCGGCGGTATCCGAAGAAGAGCAAGCAGTAGTAGTATAGAATGGTGCCGCATCGATCCTCGTCGATCGATCCTCTTTGGTTGGCGGGCATCCAAACAAACCTCTGCTACTCAGGAAGCTGACCGCTGATGGATATTCTTCAAAATCCCGTTCTTTGGTTGGTCGTTCTACTATTGACGGTTTCCGGGGTTGCCTTTAGCTACGTCAAATATGAATTTGGCAAAGAAGGTTGGGAGGCAATTCTAAAGAGACACCCTGGTTTTGGACAAGAACGTGTAGACAGGGTCACGAATATGTACGATCGGCATGGCTCAGTCGTGTTGCTGGCCTCGGCTATACCTGGGATCGACACGCTGGTCACCGTCGCCGCCGGTGCGGTTGGCGTCAAGAAAGGGCCATTCCTGATATGGGTAACCATCGCCAAAATGGCGCGTTTCTCTCTACTAGCCCTCTTGCTCGTATTGATCGTCGATGGTATTCGGCGGTAGGGCTCACAGGTTAGCTAACCATATACACGAATTCAAGAGCGAAGACTCGCTGAGTTAGGAATGGAAAAATAGACGGGTACGAGCCAAGCCTGGACTATGTTAACTGACCAGCATCAAGAGACGCGAACAACAGTCACGGATCAGCCGTTGGGATAAGCGTAGGGGGAGCTATCTACGTACTCCCGAGCGTCGGAGTGGGTGTCCGCTCCAAATGGATAATCTTGGTTGGTGTTGAAGAAGGTGTGATGGTGGGAGTAGCCGATGGCGCACTGGTACTTGTCGCCGTAGGTGTGTATGTCGGGGTAGGTGTGTATGTCGGAGTAGGTGTTTTTGTCGAGGTAGGTGTGTTTGTCGGGGTAGGCGTGTCAGTAGGAGTGGCTGTGGGTGTTGCCGTGGGCTCTAACACCAGCAGAAGGACGCGGGCCTCCAGTCTAACTAGATCTTCCTCTTCTGTGTATATGTTATCGGGGCCTACGATTATTACGCGTATTGTCGCCGGACCGCCGTCAGCCTCGGTACTGTCCCAAATGGCAAGCAGATCATTTTCCACCATGTGAGTTCGCGGTTCTTGTACCTGGCCCCACCCCAAAGGATCATGGGATAATCCATAATCAACCAGGTATCCGGAGAAGCCCGGACCGAGCACCGTTCCCCAGATGCCGATTTCGCCGGTCACCTGCTCCCCTTGTCTCGGTTGAGCAATCTCCACCCGTGGACGGGGTGTATTGTCGTCGCAGGCATCCGAAGGTGGCAATCGGAGAGGTAGGGTTATGCCTCGCTGTCCGGCCCAATTCTGCCCTGCCGGCGTATCTTCCAGCCACTCTCGGGCAGTCCTCTGTTCACGAACCAGCACCTCTTCACGGCCGTAAGCGACAAGGTTGAAGAATACGGCTTCGTACAATGATTCCGTGCAACTCTCATTCGCTTCTAGATTGGTCCACAGATCGATAAAGAGTGGTTTCAAGAAGTCCTGATCGCTCGATGGAGGCAGCTGGTCGTTGGCAAATAACTCAACAGAACGTCTTTCACAACCTGGTCCCGGCTGCGCACCTGAGTCACGGCAAATCTCCACCTCGGCTATTCCCCCAGGCCGTGAGAAATCAACCGGTTGCTGTCCAGAGAGGTAGCGGCTCATGAATTCATTCCAGATAGGAGCCGCCATACTGTATCCGGTCTGGCCTTCACCAACAGGTTCATTATCGGTATTGCCAACCCAAACGGCAGAGACTAGCTCTGGTGTGTAACCGACAGTCCAGCCATCACGAACATCGAAGGCGTCTGTACCAGAGGTACCCGTCTTGACTGCAACCCGATGCCCGGGGATATTCAACCTGCTGTTTGCTCCGAATTCCTGTTGTCGAGCCGCATCATCGGCGAGAATATCGCTAAGCAGATATGTATGCTCTGGACGAGCAACAAGATTATCGCCTGAGGCTGAGAGCTGATGATCGAATAAGAGTTCGCCCTGGCGGTTTTCAATACGACTGATGGTGAATGGCGGAAGATAGTTACCCTGATTGGCCAATACGCCGTACGCGCCGGCAATTTCCAAGGGGGTGACCTCGCCGCCGCCAAGGGCGAGTGAAAGGCCATGGCTCCTTGGCTGGCCGAGCTCGTCGCAACCACTGTCCTGTAAGGAGAACAGACCTAGCTTTTGAACGTTGGCTATGAATTCGCAGACACCGACGTATTCAAGGGCCTTGACTGCGGGAATATTGTAGGAATTACCTAGAGCCGATCGCATTCGCACTGGACCATGGAATTCGTTATCGTAGTTCTTAGGTATGTAAGGCGGATTGGCACCATCCGGAAACTCGGTTTGAGTGTCCCAAATCAAAGTGGACGGCGTCCACTCTTCCTCCATCGTTGATAGATAGACAAGGGGCTTAATGGCCGATCCTGGCTGGCGTGGCGAAGTGACCATGTTAACTTGACCGCTGATGGTCTCGTCATTGTAGTCAACGCTTCCCACCAGGGCTAGGACCTCACCTGTTCGTGGATCAAGGACAACCATGGCGGCGTTGTTAGCACCCGCAGCGTTAATGTCAGCCCGCTTGGCCTCGATCGTCTCTTCCGCCAATCGCTGAACCTCGGGATCAATGGTCGTATAGATGCGCAATCCCCCCTGGTATATTGCTTGGGCGCCGAAGGCGACTTCCAGTTGTTGCATCACTGTGGCTGTAAAGTGCGGGTGCCGCAGTGTGACATAGGGTGGTTCCATGTTCCGAACGATGAGTGCTGATTGGTCTATGGCCTCCTGGGCTTCGGCCGGAGTGATGTATCCCTCAGAAATCATGAGTCCCAGGACCTGGCGTTGCCGGCCGAGGGCCTTATCCGGAGCCGTAAACGGATCCCACAAAGCAGGCGCCTGGGGTAATCCCGCCAGTAGGGAAGCCTCGGCCAGAGAGAGATCGGCAGCGGACTTGTTAAAATAGGTTTGGGCGGCTGCCTCGATCCCGTAAGCCCTATTACCGTAGTAAATCTCGTTTAGATAGAGCTCCAGGATCTCATCCTTTGGATAAGTACGGAATAGTTCGGCCGCGAGTATGATCTCTTTCACCTTCCGGCTAAAGGTTTTCTGAGTCCGTTCGTCTTCGTCGAGTAAAAGGGCGCGCGCCAGCTGCTGGGTAATCGTACTGGCCCCGGAAACGGCCTCCCCCTCCTGGGCAGCCTGGACGACAGCCCTGGCGATGGCCAATGGATCAAATCCAGGATTCGTGTAGAAGCGTTCGTCCTCGGTAGCAATTGTAGCCCTCTGTAGATCGCTATCGATTTCGCTGAGCGAAACATAAGTGCGGTCACCCATGTTAGGATCGGTGAGGGAGTAAAGGACATCGCCGTCCCTATCAAGAATGCGCGCTGTTTCAAAAGTGCTTGCCCGGTTACGAAGCTCGCTGGGCTGGGGAAGCTGGCTGGCAACGACGATATACCCCCCACTAGCAACAGCCACAGATAGCGCAAAGCCAATCAAAACCAGCAGGAAGGTCACCAGAACCACTCGTCCCAGGCAACCGGTCCACCGGCGAACGGATACCGATCTTGTTGTAGGGGAAGGTGGTTCTACCGGTACGGCGGCTACTCCGGCCGAATTCCTAACTCTAACCGGCCGTTCGCGGCGCGGTATATCTCGAACAGGACGGGATTGAGCAGGGACTCGCGCCGGTTTTGGTGCGATCTGCTGGGGAGGTTGGGTTGGTGCTTCAGACACTGGGGTATACGAATCGCCGGAAGGCGTTACGGTATCTGGCTCGATGCCCAGATTAGGTGGGATCGACTCATGCACTTCTGCAGACGGTTCCTGAAGTTGCGTACTTCCTGGAATAGCGCTGCGGGGCTGCACGCTCGTCGCTTCAATATCCTCAACCGTCGGTCGTTCGAGCGGATCTAGATCGTGCAGCACCAGCGGAATTGGCGGGGTTTGCGGTTCCGGCAGACGGGAAGGGATCGGCGCTCCGGTTGGCGTAACCTCATCCTCAAAATCTGGCTTGAGTTGGTCGGATATCAGTGGGGCAGGGATTGTTGGTATTGATTCCTGATCGCTCCCGCCTTCGTCCGTATCGCTGAAATCTACGTCGTCGACCTCTCGCATCAGGTCAAGCAAGGAGACGGTTTCAATATTGTCTGGCTGAGACGGCTCAACATCCTCGCCAGGTGCTCTTGCCGGCTCTTCAGATGGAGATTCCGGCGGCTCTTCAGCCATTTGACGGTCGTGTTTTTCCTCGTCCTGTTGCATTGTCTCTCAGTTGAAGCCCGGCTAACCCGCAAAATGGCTATACTAAAGCTAAACTATTGAATTCATGGCTAGGATTTTCCAGAACCAGCGAGTTCTCACCTATCGATTGTTGGATACGCGGGCCATATTTCGTATAATGTCTTGGCAAATCCTAAAAACATCGCCAGCGCTTACGCACTCTGACCAATGTCAACAACTAGAACGCTATACGCGATGGCAAGGTTCCGTAAATCCCCTCGATCAACGATTACTCTAATTTGCTCTTAACCAGAAGAACCATTTCGCCA
>JAUVOB010000421.1 GCA_030599405.1 Chloroflexota bacterium
TATCGATCGGGCCATGGAGTTTGTCATACGGTCCGCGTACATGATGACTTTCCCATCAATATGCCGGGCAGCGCGGCCGATGGTCTGGGTGAGAGCCGTTTCCGATCGGAGAAAACCCTCTTTGTCGGCGTCCAGAATGGCGACCAGGGAAACCTCTGGAAGATCGAGACCCTCTCTCAGCAAATTGATGCCAACGACCACATCGAACACACCCATTCTCAAATCTCGAAGGATCTCGGTCCGCTCTAGAGTATCGATCTCAGAGTGCAGGTAATGAACCTTGACTCCCATCTCCAAAAGATAGTCGCTCAGATCTTCGGCCATTCGCTTTGTCAAGGTAGTTACGAGAACCCGCTGTCCATTTTCCGTCCGCTGGCGAATTTCGCTTAGGAGATCATCCACCTGCCCCATCACCGGACGAACTTCAAGTTGGGGATCCAATACACCTGTGGGGCGAATAACTTGCTCGATGACGCTGGCAGAATGTTCAAACTCATAGGGACCGGGTGTTGCACTGGTGAAAACAGCCTGATTCACCCTCGCCTCGAATTCATTGAAATTCAAGGGCCGGTTATCCAATGCGCTGGGCAATCGAAATCCGAAATTAACCAACGTCTCTTTACGACTGCGATCACCGGCCCACATCCCTCGTATCTGGGGAATCGTCATATGACTCTCATCTATCACGAGAAGGAAATTCCGAGGGAAATAATCCACAAGTGTCCAAGGTGGCTCTCCTTCATTTCGCCGGTCAAGATGGCGGCTATAATTTTCA
Organism: Chloroflexota bacterium; assembly: GCA_030599405.1. GTDB lineage: Bacteria > Chloroflexota > Anaerolineae > Promineifilales > Promineifilaceae > UBA11865. The sequence goes on from JAUVOB010000421.1 coordinate 776, forward strand.
ATACCGGAGCAATAACCTATCTCCTTCAACATCTCCAAATCGTAAAGGGTGCGCTGCTCTATTCGCTGAGCCTCTAGGTACATCTTCTTTTTCTTGAAATCTGAGATGCGTTCATCTAACTCGTTCTCGATATCGTTAATCGCCTGGCCTAGCTTGTCCTCATCGGTGATGAACTGCTTTGCCGGATAAATCTCGATAGCCATCTGTTCGGCAAGCACCTCTCCCGTTAGTGGTTCGATCTCAGTGATCCGCTCCACTTCATCTCCCCAGAACTCAATCCTGTATGCTGTTTCGGCATATGCGGGAACTATCTCCAGTGTATCCCCACGAACACGAAACGCACCCCGCTTCAGCATCATATCGTTCCGTTCATATTGGATGTCAACGAGATGCCGAAGAACAGTATTTCTCCGGTACATACTACCTCGCTCCAACTTGACAGTGACTTTGCCGTAGGCCTCGGGGTTACCGATGCCATATATACAGGAAACGGAGGCCACGATGATCACGTCACGACGGCTCAATATATTTGTTGTCGCCATTAGCCGGAGGCGGTCTATCTCTTCGTTGATGTCAGTTTCTTTCTCGATGTAGAGGTCGTGACGGGGTACGTAGGCTTCAGGTTGATAGTAGTCGTAGTAGCTTACAAAAAAAGAAACAGCGTTCTTTGGAAAAAACTCGCGGAATTCACTGTAAAGCTGGGCGGCCAGGGTCTTATTGTGGGCTATCACCAGCGTTGGCCGTTGTGTCGCTTCGATCACTTGAGCCATAGTGTAGGTCTTACCCGTCCCCGTCGCCCCTAACAGTGTCTGATATTGTTGACCACTCTCGAGGCCTGATACAACTTGTTCGATGGCATCCGGCTGATCGCCAGTCGGTTGGAAATCAGATTCGAGCTCAAACTTGGGCATAACAACCTCATACTCCGTCAAATCGTGATAGAACGTAAGTTCTCTATTCTAACACAGATATGTGTCTAACACATTTATGTGACTATCACAGAACTGAAAATTCGATCCATCTGAAATGCAGCCCGATGGACTGGATTCACGCCTTCACCCAAAGTAAAAAGCACTCCCACTTGGGAGTGCTATTTAACAGTGGAGATGGCGGGATTCGAACCCGCGTCCGAAAAAATCGACCTCCAGACGTCTACAAGCTTAGTCGCCCTATTTGATGTTTCACGAGGACTGCCCCGGCCGACGGGGTCAATGCCTTCGCTAACCAATAGCCCCCTAAAGGGCTTCTTAGCCTCCCTTATCGGTGTCTAGGAGGAGCACGTTGACGTTTATGTCGCCTTCTTCATGCCCGGCCAACGAACGGTCAGGAGAGACGCGGTTCCAGCTTTGGGAACCTCCGCTCTTCACTCGCTTATACGGCGAGTGGTAAAGCGTTGTATGCAGTCGTGCGATTGGCATTTCTGCGTGTGCTTCCAGTTTTTCGAGTTGTGAAGCGTGCTCGGCTTGCAGTCCAGGACCAGCCTTCTCCGTCAAAGCCTGTCATCCCCAGACGACCACATTATATCA
>JAUVOB010000233.1 GCA_030599405.1 Chloroflexota bacterium
AGCAGGAACCTGACTTAAAACAGGTGACACGGCCGGTCAGGATGTGCTAGCATTGAAGCGAAAGCGTGTTGGTGATCGGAAGAAGGTCCAGCGAGATATCGATGAGCATGTGGGAGCGATCACCCGGCCGCAATCTTGGTGGCTATCTATGAAGATTCGCAACATCCTCTTGGTTTTAACAGTGATTGTCCTGGTTGCCGTGGGGGTAATCGCCTTCTTACAAGTAATAGATCCTGACGACATATCCGTAATGGAAAATACCGAATCGGTTATCCTGCCAGAGGTGAAACGATCAGGAGGTATTTCGGTAGAAGAGGCACTGGCAAGCAGGAGGTCTATCAGGGAATACAGTGACGCGCCCGTGGCCCTGGCTCAAATAAGCCAACTGCTGTGGGCCGCCCAGGGGATCACCGAACCAGACAGCGGGAAGCGAACAGCCCCATCGGCCGGCGCCCTCTATCCACTGGAGATCTATCTTGCTGCGCGAAACGTGGAAGGTCTCCCTCAGGGAGTCTACAAATACGATCCAAATGATCACGCGCTGAACACCATAAAACAAGGTGACGTGCTACCAGCTCTTAGTGTGGCTGCCCTGGGGCAGCAAGCAGTGGAGGAGGGAGCAGCAGCCCTGGTCTTCGCCGCCGTCTACGATCGTACCACGCAGAAGTATGGCGAGCGGGGTATTCGCTACGTCCATATGGAGGTTGGAGCGGCTGCCGAGAATGTCTATCTCCAGGCGGAGTCTCTGGGCTTGGGAACAGTGATTATCGGCGCTTTTGACGACGATGAGGTACAAAACATCATAGGAATGGAAGAAGATGAAGAGCCGCTAGCCATTATGCCGGTCGGCAAGCAGTAACAACAGACACCAACGGCGGCATTGCCGACCGGGAGGAGTTCGCCTGGCAACAGCTGCTATCCCTGATCGATTGATTCAGGCGTCTAACTCCATAGTTTGTAGAATTACGACTTCTTTAGTTGCCTGACGCTTCCCAGGCCGGAGATGGAATGGGAAACAGTAGGACTGCCCCTGTATTCAACCTTGCCGTAGCCGGATATTCTCGCCTCTAATTCCTCGATGGCCCATATAGAGGCGTTTCCTTGACCGCTAATCTTTACGATGGCTGATTGGCTTTCCAGGTCAATGGCTTTGTATTCTCCTGAACCGCTGATGCTTACTTTCTGATGAACTACAGAGCCTGCTGACGCAAATTCACCACGACCACTGATGCTGACCGAGAGCTTTCCGGTTTTTAAAGAGGCGATGTTGACGTTTCCCAACCCGCTGATGCTGACCGATAGCCGATCTGAATCGACCTTATCGGCGGTAATATCACCTTTTCCCGAGATCTTCAACTCATGAATCTCACGAACGGTCAAATAGTACTTGACACGTTTGCCGGATAATTCAGATAGTCCCACCGTCAATTTATCTAGCCACCCTCTACCAACCTCAAGGTTCAGCACTCCACCCTTGACCTCTGTTTTCACTTTGGAGATCAGATCGGCATCCGCCTCCACAACGAGCGATTCCTTGTCCCCCTGGGTCAGGATAAGTTCGCCGATATCCCTGACATGGACGCGATCAAATCCACCCACTTCCCTTATTTCCGTGATTTTTTCTGTTGCTGACATTTTAAGAGATCCTCCATAAGAATGCCGGGGCTGATGATATCAACGCCAACCGCTATCATTTGGTTTGAGTCGTTCCGGACCACAGCTGGTCGACCTCAGATTATACCGATTCTGAGATGCGTGCCAGATAAGAATGTGTGGAATATCTACGGTGAACACAGGCTGATTCCACCGGAAGTGCTTTATTCCCGAGCGTATTTCTCGTTTGGACGCCGTCTTTTTGGCCAAATGAGCGGATCGATCAACTCTGGGGAAGCAATCGCGATGTTTCATTATATAATGTGTATTCTGCTCACTTCACCACACACCATTCATTTCGGAAACGATCAACATGCATGACATTATCGACACCTTTCCGGCCTATCTTTCCTATTGGAATAAGTTCAGGTCTGAATCTATTGAAGACCAGATTGACGGTTGGCGGAGAACCTACATGGTCAGATGGCCTGAGCTTCTACAGAAACAGTTAGACGATTATGATACGGAAGGATTGAACTGGCGTGAAATTGCCCGGGAGCAGGTCTTCCCCTATCTCGACCAAAGGCAACCGGCTATACAGGCTGCCTACGAAAACCTGCTCAATATCCTTCGGCCGACGTTATCAAAGGCGAGTCTCGTCCTAGATTATAGCGGGGATCTAGTCTCGGTTATTTATGTTGGCATAGGCTTGGGCGCCGGCTGGACGAGCACATACGATGGCCGTCCTGCGATTCTGCTGGGTCTGGAGAATATCGCCGAATGTGGCTGGATCGAGAAAGACGCCCTGATTGGCCTGATCGCTCACGAGTTCGGTCACCTGGTCCATTATCACCGAAGAGAAGAAGCGAACTTGCCTCTAGGTAATGGTCCATGGTGGCAGCTGTATAGCGAGGGTTTCGCCATGAGAAGCGAGCATCTCGTCATGGGCAACGAAAGCTGGCATATGCGTGAACGGGAAGGAGAAGAGGATTGGTTAGAATGGTGCCGCGCGAACCGCCCATGGCTGGCGGCCGAATTTCTCCGAAGAGTAGATGCGAGTGAGCCTGTCCGGCCGTTTTTCGGCTCCTGGTTCGACCTGCAAGGCTATCGGCAAACGGGTTATTACCTCGGCCATGAATTGATTCGCGTCCTAGAGGCTGACTTAACTATGGGCGAGATTGCCCTCCTCGCGGAGGATGATCCATTGTTAGCGGAAGGGGTAGTGAAGTTAGCCGAGCGGGGTGCTAATTAAGGTGGATTGGATTGCTCATTCCCAGCTGAACGCTATCGGCGCTGGTCGTTTTTTGGAGAATTGAGAGATGATCATTGCCCCCGTAAAGAGCGGAGAAACAGGCCTCTTTCGGCAAATGCTCGTGGAATATTGGCGCGACCTGGTCCCAGAGGCTCCTTGGCTCCAGGATCCGATTCTGGCTGAAGCTCAGTTCAAGGATCGCTACCGGTGGAATGGTGGGAGCAATAACCCATTCTGGGCGCTCGTAGACGGCCGTCGCGTCGGATTCTTGATGTATAGGATCTACGAAGACAAAGTCACGGCCTACATCCATGATTTCTTCATAGTTGCGGTTGCACGGCGGGAAGGGTATGGCGCCGAGATGTATCGAGAACTCCTCTCACTCCTACAAAACCGGGGTATCGCACAAATTAAGTTGAGCGTCCTTGCGGATAACCCGGCAGCCCTCAATTTCTGGAGCGAGCAAGGTTTCGAGGTTGCCTACCACCGCCTAACCAGGTGTATCGACACAACCTAATAGGTCCTTAGAGGGTGAGACAGATGTCTAACCGGGGCGAGTGGCTTGAGTCACTGACAATCATCGCTTTATCTGCAGTGGGTGGCGTCCTCTTCTATCTGCTTTGGATGGCGATCGCTATTCCAGCAACCCGCTCTGGATACGATCTGCTGGAGACCTCCCTTTGGATCTTGTCCCCGGTCCTGACAGCCCTGGGTTTCGCCACCGGTGCATACATTGCCGAACGAAAGGTCCGCGGCGGCGGGCTCAGTTTCATTCGAATCTTTGTTTGGCCTTTCGTAGGTTCCGTAATCGGTGCATTGAGCACCTATGTTTTCGGCCCCATGCTCATCGTCTTCGGTATGCTTACCTTCGGGACAGCCAGCATCATCCTTCGTGAAATCTGGATACTCTTTGGCAAGAGAAATATGGGCTAGGCTAGCCAATACTCATGCTGATAACCTACGATGATATTCAAAGTCCCATAGTCGCCAGGATTTATTTTTTCGAACAGATAGACACAAGACAAGGCATCTAAGGCTCACCGGCGCTCAGGAA
>JAUVOB010000259.1 GCA_030599405.1 Chloroflexota bacterium
ACGAAGCGTTTCTTGCTACCGACGCTTCTCTGGCTGAGATAAATCCTTTAGTTGTTACAGGCGATGATAAACTACTCGCGGTTGATGGAAAACTCTCAGTCGACGACAACGCCCTGTTCCGCCATCCTGATCTGGCTGAGATGCGTGATGTAGACGAAGAGACACCGTCCGAACGACAAGCGCGTCGAAATGGCCTCAGCTACATTCAATTGGACGGGAATATCGGTTGTATGGTAAATGGGGCTGGCCTGGCTATGGCCACAATGGACGTCATTAAGCTATATGGCGGAGAGCCTGCCAACTTTCTAGATATCGGGGGAGGGGCAACGGCGGAAAGTGTTACCGCCGCATTGCGCATTATTCTCTCCGATTCTACTGTAGAAGCTGTCATGTTTAATATATTCGGTGGCATTACGCGGGGAGATGAGGTCGCAAGAGGAATCATCACCGCTCTGGACGAGGTGCAGAGTGATGTACCCATGGTCGTCCGCCTTCTCGGTACGAATGCCGATGAGGGCATGAGAATTCTAGCCGACGCGCAGATGCAGACCGCGATAACATTGACAGGTGCAGCCGAAAAGGCCGTCGCGGCCGCGAAGGCTCGTCAACAAATCCAGGAGCAAGCATGAGTATTCTGATAGATGGCGATACACGCCTGCTGGTACATGGAATAACCGGCCGTCAAGGAATGTTTCATACCGAGAGAATGCTAGAGTTTGGGACAAATGTCGTCGGGGGTGTGACGCCCGGCAAGGGCGGGCAGTGGGTATTCGGATTGCCGGTTTTCGATACAGCTAAGCAAGCTGTTGAAGCGACCGGCGCCAATTGTTCGATGATATCTGTTCCCGCAAGATTTGCCGCCGATTCAATCTACGAAGCGGCCGATTCTGATGTGCCTTTGATAGTCTGTCTAACAGAAGGTATACCGGTCCAGGATATGCTGGAAGTCCGTGCCTATTTAGATCGGGAAGGGAAGCGGCTCATTGGGCCAAACTGCCCCGGAATGATCACACCGGGAAAACCCGGAGTCAACGGCAAGTCCGGCACTAAGGTTGGCATCATTCCCGGTTCGATTGTTCGACCTGGACACATTGGTATCGTCTCCCGTAGCGGAACGCTAACCTACGAAGTAATTTATGCGCTCTCAGAGAGGGGAATCGGCCAATCTTCATGTGTAGGTATCGGCGGCGATCCGATCAACGGCACGAGTTTTATCGATGTGTTGAAGATGTTCCAAGATGATCCGGAGACCGAGCAAGTCGTCCTAATAGGAGAAATTGGTGGAAACGACGAACAGTTGGCTGCGTCATTTATCTCCCAACACATGAGCAAACCGGTTGCGGCATTTATTGCCGGACGTACAGCTCCTCCTGGTCGAAGGATGGGGCATGCCGGCGCGATCGTTGAAGGAGCATCAGGAACTGCTGAAGCAAAGATAGCTGCCCTGGAATTATCAGGTGTCAGGGTCGCCAACCATCCCGAGGAGATCGTCGATTTGCTCGCCTAAAGCAGATCCGTGGTCTGCGATTGTTGAATGATTGTAGGGACAAACATTCTGCCCACAACATCGATGCCAGATACAAACCGATTGATTTCGCCAAAGGCAGGCGATGGATAGCAGCTCACAACCTGAGGCGTTCAGGGATACCATCCGGTCTCGGTTAGCAGGGGTTGATCTGGGATTTTTGGCGGTAGCCGCCATTTGCCTGCTGGCTATATGGCCATTTTTGAGCCGTTCATCTCTACCCCAGGCGACTGATACCGAGCTGCATATTTTCCGTCTTGCCGAGATGAGCCGGCTAGTCAGAGGCGGGGAATTGTTTCCGCGTTGGGCGCCCAACTTCTACTTCGGCTATGGCTATCCCATATTCAACTTCTACGCCCCCCTCACTTATCAACTGGGTCTCATTGTTGATTTTTTGCCAGTACTTGGTCCAGTTCAGGCGGTGAAGGTATTGTTCATTGTCGGTATCGCCTTATCCGGGATTGGCATGTATGGGTTGGTTCGCGATATCTGGGGCAGGGGAGCTGGATTAGTTGCCTCCGCGTCGTACGTGTACGCGCCGTTTGTCCTCTTTGTCGATCCTTACGCCCGAGGTGATCTTCCGGAATCATTCAGTTTTGGCGTATTCGCCGTGGCCTTGTGGGCGATGAACCGGTTACGCCATGTCCCTTCTTGGTTGAATTGGTTGGCCGCGGTTCTTCTTGTTGCAGGGCTAATCCTCACACACAACTTGATGTCAGTGGTATTCTTCACCATCTTGATCGCTTGGTCGATTTGGCAGACTGTCATCAAGGGAAATGGTCAGGTAGCGGTATCTATTGTAGGGGCTGTACGGCGACTTGTTTCGCTGAGAATCTACTTGGCCTTGATTCTTGCCTTGGCTCTTGCCGCCTTCTTCTGGCTGCCGGTAGCTCTCGAGAGCGATACCGTAAATCTTTCTAGTCTGATTGGAGACGGAGGTCATTTTGATTATCGGAATAACTTCCTACGGATTGGAGAGTTAATCAGTGGAATAAAACTGATCGATTGGGGAGCTACCGAACCGGACTACGCCCTAAATCTAGGGATTGTGCAATTGGTCCTAGGTTTTGTGGGTGGATTGGCTCTGCTTTTGACCCGAACCAAGGCGAGAAAGCAGGGGCTGTTTTTCCTGCTTGTTCTCATTGTTCTGATATTTTTGATGATCCGGAACTCCTCTCCATTATGGGAAATTACTCCACTTCTGCCGTTCCTGCAATTCCCATGGCGACTACTGGGAGCATCGGCGGCGATGCTCGCTGTTCTCGGTGGAATCGGCACAAGCCTGTTATTACAGTTTGTCTCGAAGGGATTCTCAGGCTGGGTCGTTGCTGGGCTCGTAGCAATAATACTCCTTGCCGCGATGCCGCTCGTCCAGGTACCCTCATGGCCCGAAGAATTCGGCGATACGACAGCTCAGCGCGTGCTCGAATATGAGCGATCGGGTCGCTGGCTGGGTACTACGTCGACAGCGGATTTTGTACCTGCGACCGTCGACGTGTTGCCTAAACCTCAACCGGCGATGATTGAAGGTTTCTACTCACAAGAACCTTTGGATAGAGTGAATCGTGCCACATTGCCGGAGAACACGGTGGTCCGTTCCGAATCGATAACACCCCTTAGGACACGGTATCATGTTAGCAGTGAACAAGACTTTCCCCTGCGCTTGTTTCAGTTTGATTTTCCCGGATGGCAGGCCACTGTTGACGGAAATAAGGTAGCCACAGAATTAGGTAGACCTGAGGGATTTCTGATTGTCCCGGTTCCGGCGGGTGATCACCTCGTGGAAGTCAGCTTCACCAATACCTGGGAGAGGAAGGTTTCCTTGATCGTCAGTGCGATGGCGCTGATAGGTACGATTGCCATTGGCTGGCAGTTCGCCAAGTATAGAAATGAGGAATTGCTTACTCGTCTTGAAAAGTCCGACGAAGGAGCAAGAGATTGGGCGTCCGTTTGGCCAGTCTTTGGGCTTTCGATGCTTATTCTAATTGCCAACGCTGCGATCATCGAACCGTCCGCTGTTTTCCGATATGAATCCTCGGACTTCAGTGCCCTTCCAGCAGAGAACAATACCTATGCCAACTTCGGAGATCAAATTGCCTTGATAGGCTATGATTTCGTATCAAAG
>JAUVOB010000036.1 GCA_030599405.1 Chloroflexota bacterium
ACGCCTCAGCTCAAAAGAACGAGGATTTCATGCTGTCAGCTTTAGATACTGATGACGGGGCCCGATATCTCGGTGAATTCGCCATTGGTACAAATAATGGGATTGATAGATTCACAAAATCAATCTTGTACGACGAGAAGATCGGCGGCACTGTCCACATGGCCCTAGGTATGGGCTATCCCGAGACCGGAAGTAAGAATCAATCGTCCATTCATTGGGATATGATTTGTGATATGCGTGACGGTGGTCAAATCTGGGTCGACGACGAGCTATTTTACGATGGAGGGCGGTTTCTAATTCAAGAAGGATAGAGAATTCAATTTCGATGATGTCGATGATGGAACAAAGAATTAGGAAATCTGATTTACATGCCTGAACTGCCGGAGGTAGAGACGGTTGTAAGATCGTTGCGACAGGAAGTGGTCGGCAAGAAGATTCTTGACATAAAGAATAAGTGGCCGCGGCAGATATCCTCAATGGAACTTGACGAACTACGAGAAAGAGTAAGTGGCACCACTATCACTCAGCTCGATAGAAGGGGTAAGTACATCCTATTTACTCTCGATAGCTCCGATTCTATGATTATTCATCTAAAGATGACGGGACAGCTCCTTCTGCAACCTACTTCGTCAGCTATGCAAGATCACGTGCATACGGTCTTTATGCTTTCCGGCAATGAAGAGTTGCGATTTCGGGATGTGCGGAAATTCGGCCGGATCTATCTAGCGCGAAACGCTGAGTCTATCGTTGGCGAACTTGGACCCGAGCCACTGTCGCGATCCTTTTCGGCTAGCTTACTTCATAAAATGTTACATGGACGGCGTCGCGTATTGAAGCCGCTGCTCCTGGATCAACGATTTATTGCCGGTATTGGAAATATCTATGCAGACGAGTCGCTGTTCTGGGCCAAACTGGCGCCTAATCGGATAAGTAACACCTTGTCGCGGTTAGAAAGCGACCGCCTGCATTCTAGCATTCGAAAGACGCTAAGAATGGCAATCGATAATGGAGGAGCCACGATCAGTGATTACCGCCAACCGGATGGCTCGGAAGGTGAAATGCAGAAATCATTCAGCGTTTATGGTCGCGCCGGTGAATCCTGTGTCCGTTGCGACGGTTGTATCGAGAGGGTTGTTCTAGGAGGTCGAAGTACTTTTTTCTGCAGGTCATGCCAGCTATGATTTAGTCGATAACCGGCGGAAGGAGAGGGTTGATGATGGATAGAGATATCGAGGTCTTTCGGGTCATCCGAAAGCCGCCGATGGGAAAACTCGTCGTCGAGGTTAACTCGACCCAGTATGAGAAGCTATCGGAGGTTCCTAGTGGGAGCCTCAAGCAGAGAATTCTGGCAGCTGTTGGCGATCTGGTTGTGTTCGTTGATGGCTACGATACCTTGGTGCAGGCAGGAATGGCTCCTCCAATATCTGGAACAGATCAAGCAGGCGAGCCTTATGCATCTTCAGTGGAGGATCGCCAGGCCGCATTCCGAAGCGAGATTGCGCGACAGCGCTCCGAAGCCCAGTTAAAATCACAAGTTCAAGAAATATCTGGGAAGCAAGATCCGCAAGCGAGTGGAGAATCTGCGACTGGGCTCGATTCAGAGCTCAACATGGTCGACCAGATAGACATCATTCTTCAGAGATACCTGGCCGAGGATCCTACGCTTAAGGGCAGGGTCGCCCACCTCGAAAGCGCTCCTGGAGGTGGATTAAGGATTCAGGTCGACAACCACTATTATTCTCAACCTAAAGAAATCGAAGATGGCCGGATTCGCCGGGCACTCATGCTGGCGTTGCGTGAATGGGAAACCGGTGAATAGGTAGCCGTTGAATTTTCTCCGGCAACATTCATGACGAGGTACGCGATTGCTGGATTCGCTGTAGCGGGACGTAATACTTGAATTCGTCCCTGGTTTTGGTTGATATATCCTAGCGGGACTTACTTCTTTTCCGTGCCTTAGGCGTTGATGCCGTCTGATCTTGCCTCATATGACAATGTTTATACTTCTTTCCACTTCCACATGGGCAGGGATCGTTCCTTCCAACCTTCGGCACATCTCGGCGTAGCTCAACCCCTTTTCCCCTATCCTTCTTGACAACCTGATACCCTGCTTGGGTAAGCTGGGTCCGGTATGCCTGAGTCGCTTCTTGTTGTTGAATATAGGCCTGGTGATTGGCGATTCTCTGGAAATAGTTCTCAGCTACGGACTGGTCGATGTTTCCCCTCATATCGGAAAACATCTGGTAGGAGCGCCTTTTATACTCCACTTTCGGATCCCGTTGTCCAAAAGCTTCGAGGCCAATTTCTCTCCTGAGATCATCCATCGCAATCAGATAATCACGCCATTCGCGATCTATTGAGCTCAAGAGTAGAAGCCTTTGAAAGTTTTGAAACTCCTCTTCACCAATGCGAGCCAGCCAGTTCTTGCGCTGTTGGTCGACATAGTCGATCAGGGCATCGGCCATCTGGTCTTCATCCAAGGCCGACAGGCTGTCTATAAGCAGATCTCTCAGGGTCTCGTCGACTCTTTGCTTGAATGAAACCTGCTGTTTCTGAATCGCTCTAACAGAAACACCTTCTACATTGTAATCCGAAAACGCCTCATTGAGACTATCATTTGCCTTGTGCCAAATCTCCTCACGTTCGGTCTCTTCGATTTGATTAGCAAGGAAATTCCGATAGATCTCCTCGATTTGGGCCGTGAATTCAAGACGAATGCTTTCCTTGGCTTGCAGAAGACCCGAGCGTCGCTTGCCCAGTATCGCGCCTAGATTCGGAACGGGGGGCAACAAGGGGATGAATCGTCCTGCAGCCTGCAGAAATTGGTACAGGTTTAATCCTTCCTCAAGGTTTTCGAAGACGAGCTTGGATAACTGATCCGACAGTTTCCCAGAACTGATGTCCTGTAGCTCGGCCCTATCCAAGTTGGCAACTCCCGGAAGCAACAATCTCAGTCTTATTAGGACGCCGTTTACATTGATCGAGTCCGTGGCATCTGTGCTAAAGTCCGAAATCGCGCGATCAATTTCTCCTTGAACATAAGCGGGATAACTCTCCAGGTAATTCAGAATTAACTCACTTATGGTGCTGTCAAACGCTTTATCAACATGTTCGTCGAGGGCCAGATCTTCACCCATTAAGATCGCGCGTCGTTCCGAATAGATGGCGGAACGCTGCTTACTCATGACATCGTCATATTCGACAACGTTTTTCCGAATATCGAAGTTATATCCTTCGATCCGTTCTTGTGAGCTTTCGATGATCCTGTCCAGGAGGCCGCTTTCAATGGGCATATCTTCAGGGATATTCGTCCGGGACATAAATCCTTTCAATCGCTCCCCGCCGAACCTTAGCATCAGATCATCGTCTAGCGATAGGAAGAATCGAGATGAGCCTGGATCCCCCTGGCGGGCTGCTCGTCCACGTAACTGATTATCGATGCGACGAGATTCGTGTCGCTCTGATCCGATGACATGCAAGCCGCCGAGTTGCCAAACTTCCTTACCCTCTACCTCGGTCTGCGATTGGATCGCTTCAACCTCATTAATTAGTTCAAGCGATAGCCCCGGAATAGTCTGGCAAAGCTTCTCAGCTTCCTCGCGGCTGTCATTCATGAGTGCCCGAATGAGGGCTGCTCGTGCGTTGTAAAGTTTTTCGAAAAGGGTTTCGGCGATGAATCTTGCCGTCTGATTGGTATCCTTGTGAACTTGTTGGTACCGTGTATAGAGATCCCATAAACGGTTCACTTCCTCCACTAGGGCCACATCGATGTTAATTGATTCCAAGAGCTCCCGAGCGCCTGATAAATGACCACCACGAACCATCCGAATTACATTACGAATGTCATTGTAATCAATGGCATATGGTTCCTGCAACACCCGGGACAAGTAGCCGGCGACCTGAACTTGTTCAATTTCCTCCAAAGCCAGATCAAATTCCGCCTTGGATTCTATAATGGCGTCAACCAGATCCTCACTAAGTTTTGGGTGTTTCTTAGCGTATTCACGGGCTTTTTCAGGGCCGTCGGAGAGCAGATTAATCGCGAGCTGTGTCAAGTCACTACGGCCAAAAAGCTCGTTTTCGAGCGCTACAGCTGACATGCCTTCAGGATTGCCACCAAGCAATATGTCAGTTCCCCGGCCGGCCATGTTCGTCGAAATAGTGACGGCCTGTTTTCGCCCGGCTTGGGCTACAATAAGGGCCTCTGACTGGTGGATTTTCGCATTAAGGACGGCATGTTTAATGCCTTTCTTCTGCAGCTTCCGGTGAATAAGTTCCGAATGTTCCACAGACGTCGTACCCACAAGAATGGGGCGACCTGTTTCGCGGACGCGGATAATCTCTGCAATTATCGCACTATCCTTGGCAACCTCTGTGCCAAATACCTGGTCGGCGAAGTCAATACGCTTCGTATAAACGATCTGTTCAGGATTATCGGGGTACGCAAAGTAGATCTCTTCAGCATTTTCTACTTTACGCCGCTGCTCGATCAAGCCCATCTCTCCTGAGTTAACGATATAGTCCACGTTCGTTGGGAGCGGCGTCACGTCCAGTTCGTATATGTTATGAAATTCTTCGGAATCTGTCATTGCCGTACCGGTCATGCCAGATAATTTCTGATAAAGTCTAAAGTAATTCTGTAAAGTGATGGTGGCGACCGTGACGTTTTCCCTTCGTACCTGAACACCTTCTTTAGCCTCGATCGCTTCATGCAGTCCGTCTGAGTAGCGTCGACCGGGCATCAACCGGCCTGTAAAGTCATCAACAATGACGACCTCGCCGTTCTGGACCACATAATGCCTGTCACGGGCAAAGAGATATTGAGCCTTCAAGGCATTATCCACGTAGTATGTAAGATGGAAGAATCGCGGATCATACAGGCTGTCGCCGGCTTCCAAATCAATCTCTACAATCCGTTTCTCAATCTCAGCAATGCCCATCTCGGTCAAATTAATCGACCGGCTTTTCTCATCGATGTCATAATGCCCATTGGGCTCTTCTTCTTCATCGGCCGTATTTCGCTTGAGCCGACGTGCATAATCAGCGAAACGAACATACTCCTGGCTGATTCTTCCCGATGGACCAGAGATGATTAGCGGAGTCCTGGCTTCGTCAATCAGGATGTTGTCGACCTCATCGATAACGGCGTAATTGAGATCACGCAGGACCAATTGATCGCTTCGGGAGGACATGTTGTCACGCAAGTAGTCGAACCCAAATTCGCTACTTATTCCATAAGTAACATCGGCCAGGTAGGCCTCTGACCTGGTACAGGGCATCCAATGCACCAGTCGTTCGTCATCGAGCTCCGTTCCCGGATTGACATAATCTGGGTCATACAAAGCTGAGAATTGCTGCGGGCCAATACAACCTACCGTCAGACCAAGGAAATGGAAGATCTTTCCCATCCATCCCCCGTCACGACGGGCGAGGTATTCATTTACTGTCACGAGGTGGACGCCACTACCGGTCAAGGCATTCAGATATAGAGGCAGAGTAGCAACCAGAGTCTTACCTTCACCGGTGCGCATCTCGACGACCTCACCTCGGTGGAGTAGCACACCACCCATGATCTGGACGTCGTAATGTCTCAGCCCGGTCGTCCGGCATGACGCTTCTCTAACCAGGGCATAGGCCTCTGGCAGAATATCCTCTACCGTCTCGCCATCAGCCAGCCTTTGCCTGAATTGGGTTGTTTGGTCCCTTAATTCGTCGTTCGACAAAGCTTGAAAATCGGACTCAAGCTCCTCGACCTCATCCACGAGTGGAATGAGGCTATCTAGATATTTCTGCGTAGGATCTCCTACAACTTTGCTTACAAGCTTTTTAAACATAACTGACCATTATAGCAGGAATAACTCTTGTCTGGCGGACAGTTAGCGCCTGTTAATGAAAATGCGTCTGAAAGTTCGCCGATTTTGGGAAAGATAGAAACGCCATAGCAAGCGTAGATACCAGCGATGTAACTGATCTTTTCCACCGATAGCCGATGCTGATTCCGACTGTTAGAAGATGATTTCCGAATGTTGCATTATTCGTTGAAAAGCTCGCCCACACTGCGCCCCTCGTGCGAGCGGATAATGACTTCGCCTAGAAGCTCCGAGACTGTCAGAATATTGATGTTTGGCAACATCTTTCTTTCTGGAATTGGAATCGTGTCCGTGCAGACAATCTCTTTAAGGGGCAGGGCTCTGAGCCTCTCCGCTGCTGGATAGGACAAGACAGGATGAACAAAGGATAAGTAGACGTCTTTAGCACCATGTTGCTTTACGATTTCAACCGCGCCTTCAATTGATCCCGCCGTATCGACTAGATCGTCCACGATGATCACATCTCTATCTTCCACTTGTCCGATCAGGCTCAATGCCTCTCTGTCAGTACCATCTCCAATGCGCCTTTTTTCGATGAAAGCAAGAGGCAGCTTAAGCTCAGCAGCATAGTTTCTCCCGCGCTTAGCGAAACCCAGATCCGGGGTGACGACAACAGCGTTGGATAGATTCTTCTTCCTGAAGTACTCCACCAAGATGTGAAAGGCGGTTAAGGAGTCACCGGGAATCTTATAAAATCCCTGGATCTGTCCAGCATGCAGATCTAACGTCATCCATCGATCCGCGCCAGCAACCTCTATCATATCAGCCAGCAGTCGTGCGGCGATGGGTACTCTCGGTTGATCTTTTTTGTCACTCTGGGAATATGCTAGATACGGTGCCACGAGGGTTATTCGGCCAGCTGAGTCCCTCTTGAAACAGTCGATGGCGATCAGGGTCTCCATGATGTTGCGATGAACAGGTTTGGAATGACTTTGAATCAGGTAGACGTCCTGACCACGCACGCTAGCATTAAGTCTAATCAGCAGATTTTCATTTGGAAATTCAACGACTTCCCACGGGCTTGCTGGAACGCCAATGTAGGCCGAAATTCTTTCTGCTAATTCTGGACAGCCCGAACCTGCAAACAATTTGATCTCACCATAGCCTGATACCGACATGTCAAACTCCGTAAACCAGGAAAGGACCTAGGGAGCTTCTTCTGAGGCGTGAGCCTGTTCGAAGAGTCTCTCGACGGCCGAGTATGGATCTAGTTGTCTTCTCGCCACTGCCTCTATTATTGTCTCACGTTCATCGAGTGGTACGGTCAATTGCAGCTTGCTCATGAATCGATCCTGAAGCAATTGGCCAACTTCCCTGCGACTGCGCATTTTCTCTCTTTCCAACCAATCGCCACTCTTTATTAAATGATTCCGATGTTCCTGAATGGCATCAACGACCGGAGAGACTCCAAGGCCTTCAATTGCCACCGTTTCCAGCAATGGAACATGCCAGGTAGATTTCAAATCGCTAACCGCCAGATTTGGTCCCGTAGCGGTCATCGCGCGACCGTGGTGGCTCTCGTCTCTCCGAACCGTTCCCATATGCAGCATGGTCTGCAGGGCTTTTACTGTTCTGTCGCTACCGGGACGGTCCATCTTGTTTACCACTAGCAAATCGGCGATCTCAAGAATACCGGCCTTAATAGTCTGAATGTCGTCACCCATTCCAGGAGCCTCGATCACCAAGGTGGTAAGAGCCGCGTTGGCGATCTCTACCTCTGCCTGACCGGCGCCAACGGTTTCGATCAATATCACTTGGAAACCGGCTGCGTCTAGTACCTTGACCACGTTTCCCGTCGAACGGGCAAGTCCACCGAGGCTACCTCGCGAGGCCATACTCCGGATAAAAATGCCCCTATCCCCTGATAAATCTCGCATGCGGACTCTGTCGCCAAGCAACGCTCCTCCCGTGAAGGGACTACTTGGATCAACAGCCACGATGCCAACGAGTTGCTCTCTCTTTCTGTACTCCTTGGCAATCTCATTGACCAGCGTGCTCTTTCCCGAACCAGGGGGGCCCGTAATTCCCACGATGTGGGCTGTGCCCGTTTCGGAATAAAGCGCTGCTACGATCGTGCGAGCCGCTTCCTGGTCGTTCTCAACTAGCGTTATTAGTTGAGCAATAGCCCTGCGACGGCCATTCTTAGCTTTCTCGATCAGCTGGCTTAGCAACTACACTCTCCCGAATGGAGGAAATGATCGTTTCGGTGTTAGTACCCGGCCCGAATACGCCGGTAATCCCCATCTCCTTCAGTGCCGGCACATCATCATGGGGAATAATTCCGCCAAGGAATACCGGGACATCGACCATGTCGTTTTCAGCCATGAGTTCCATGATTCGAGGAGTCAGAGACAAGTGAGCGCCTGAAAGTATACTCAAGCCAATAACATCTACGTCTTCCTGTAGCGCGGCTTCTACTATCATTTCTGGAGTTTGACGCAATCCAGTATAAATCACTTCCATGCCGGCATCACGAAGCGCCCTGGCCACAACCTTCGCGCCACGATCATGCCCATCAAGTCCAGGCTTAGCGACCAACACTCTAATTGGATGAACATCCATTTCGCATCTCCAGAAATATAGGCAGGATATCTGTATGCCTTAGCTATATTGGCTAGCCGCGAGGTAGCCAAGGCGCTTCTTAAACTCTGATACGTAGGCCGTTCGCTTCTGGTTCGCAATTGCCGATCCAACTGGAGCGAATTCGGAGCTTACAGGAAATATACGTATGTCCGATTGCGTCGCCAG
>JAUVOB010000325.1 GCA_030599405.1 Chloroflexota bacterium
ATCCAGGACTTCAGGAGGAGGTAAGGGATCATCCCAGGGAATGTCACCGCTGGCATATCGGTCCGACAATCGAGAATAGATTTCTCTTAACCGATCACTCATCGATCAATTATCCTCATATAAAAACCCTGAATGTGACTCATCTCTTTGCAAACTAATCCGCGCACGCTATCGATAAATCACTCAACCCGAGCTCTTAATCCTAAAATTCGCTGGCAAGGGACCAGCAAGATTACTTTCAATGCTGATCGTCACTAGCAAAGCGTCTGGCTAAAAAAGTAAGCGCTACAAGAAGAGATAAACATTCCGGACGAGATCGATCGTGCATGCCGGCGACGCGGGTGGTCATCCTCTGTAAAGCCTGCGGCCAATCGTTGTTAAAACCCGCTATCTACGCCAGCAGAAAGTGGCTCTCTAGAGGATCTTCAAAACCTTCCGGCAAGTACTCACCCGTACTCGGAATGAGTCTGTACTTTCCCTGGTAGTCATTGACAGATATCCTTTTAAGCATATCCAAAAGGCGGTCGATGTCGCCGGTATTGTTGTAACATCCGAAACTTGCTCGAACCAATCCCGGCATATCCGATTTGTCACCCCTGAGAACCTGTTCGCGCCAGCTTGCCGAGTCATCTTCGTCGAGGCCTAGCAGATGAACAACATATGGGTGGGCGCAGAAACAGCCGCTGCGGACTCCTACACCGCCTTCATATCCCCAGATGGCAGCCACCAGAAAGTGAGAAATACCGTCTAGATTAAACGGAATGACGCCAGTCTTATCAACGGCCCTGGTTGGGTTTGTCTCTCCGTAGACACGAACACCTGGCAAGCTGGCAAGTCTCTCGAGGGTATAGGCGATAAGCATCTCTTCGTGATCGGCAATCTTTTCCATGCCGATTTCCATGAGCGTTTTGACGGCCGCTGCCATGGCGATGGCCCCGACGACATTTGGACTACCGGCCTCGTCGCGATCGGGCATCCCTGCCCAGTGAACCTCGTCCAAAGTCACAACATCAACGGTCCCGCCTCCGGGGTACTCAGGGCCGTCACTTAGAAAGACATCCTTCGATCCCACCAATGCGCCTGTACCATAAGGCGCGTACATCTTATGGGCAGACAAAGCTACAAAATCTAGATGTCCGGGATTCTCGTCATCCAGCATATCTATCTTCCGATGCGGGGCGAGTTGGGCCGCGTCCACAAGGATCTTGGCCCCCACCGAGTGAGCTTTCTGTGCAAGCCGGTGGATCGGCTGGATATAACCACTCACATTAGACGCGCCGGCAACGGCGACCAGGGCAATTCGACCTGCATAGTTTGACAACTGCTTGTCGAAATCATCTTCGTCAAGGCTGCCATCTTTCGCAACCTTGGTGTGAACTACCTTCGCTCTTCGTCGCCAGGGTAGATCATTGGAATGGTGCTCCATCTGAGTCGCTAGAATGATCGCATCATCGTCCATTGGCAGCCGGTGTGCTAGCTTATTGATCGCCTCGGTTGCATTCTTTCCGAATATCACCGTATCTTTATCTGGGTTAGCACCTACGAATTCAGCAACGATCTCATGGGCCTGATCATAGGCAACCGTACTCACCCTCGACTTAAAGCCAGTTCCTCGATGCACACTCGAGTAATAGGGCATAAACCTCTCGATGGTATCTGCCACATCTCGGAAAGGCGGCGTGCTTGCAGCGTTGTCTAGGAATACATATGGTACTAGGCTGCCGTCAAGCAAGGGTACCTTTTGATCGATGCCTACAATACGATCACGCAAGTCAAGCGTATTGCCCTGGTGGACTGATGCTGTCATTTCATTTCTCCGAATTGTCACCGATACCGATTTACCATGCCAATTGGGTACAAGCGTATCTTACGAATAGGCGAATTGTACGTACAGTGCAGTGATTAATAAAGTTTTCTGCGAATCGCCTGTTTACACATCTAATTTTGGCTTGAGGTCACATAGCTAAAAGATTTCAGTCCCCGCGCTATTCGGCACATCATAAGGGATACAGTATCACTTTCAAACAGATTCTCTGCTAATGCTCAAATTATCACGCCGGAAAACCTTTGGCAGTGAACAGTTTCTTTCCACGTGTTAAAAAATATCCCCCATCTTAGTGTTTCCAAGTCTGGTTCAACACGCGTAGCCAGTTTTCATGTGCTATTTTGTCGATCTCTTGGCTGCTAAAGCCGCCTCTTCGAAGGGCCGATATCAATCTCGGAAGACCGCTGGCATCCCCGAGTTCGTCTGGCATGGTCGCCCCATCGAAGTCGGATCCAAGGGCAACATGATCGACTCCAATCCGGTCTGCCACATATACAGCGTGCTTAACGATATCATCTATGGGTGTGTCTGAGTCCCCTTGCCCGTCCGAGCGAATAAAACCCACGTGAAAGTTTATCCCGATTATCCCGCCTGACTCGCCTATGGCGTCGATCTGCTTGTCCGTAAGGTTCCGCGTCGAGGGACAAAGCATATGCGCCGCTGAGTGGGTTGCTATTAGCGGTGATTCGGTGATCGATGCAACGTCCCAAAAACCCTTCTCATTTAAGTGAGATAGGTCTATCATGATGCCGAGCCGGTTGCATTCCCTAACTAATTGCTTACCAGCGGTTGTTAATCCTGGACCTGTATCTGGAGACCGGTCGAATTCAAATGGCACACCATGGCCAAAACCGTTCGAACGGCTCCAAGAGATGCCCAGCGACCTTAGCCCTTGGTTGTAATATCCATCTAGGTTATCCAATTCTAGATCAATAGCTTCAGCTCCCTCGATATGCATTACAGCAGCAAGGACACCATTCTCCAGGCAAGTGGATACATCAGCCGTTGCCCGGGCTATTTTCACCTTGCCTTCCGAGACGTTCTCTAAGTCAAACAGTAACTGGATAAGAGCATCTGTAAATTCTTGGGCGTGACGCTGGCTTACCTGGAAATCGTTTCCTATGGTCGCTATTTTGCCTGTTTGGTCGCTATCTTTTGCACCTGGCCCGTTTTCCAAGTATTTCGTTGGCACGAACATAGCGAAAAATCCCCCGCCAAGTCCGCCTTCCAACGCTCGTGGCAAGTCAATATGACCACGATCGTCCCGAATGAAGAAAGACCGTCCCTCCCCTC
>JAUVOB010000282.1 GCA_030599405.1 Chloroflexota bacterium
AACAATATCATTTGAGTGAACTATATCCTTCCGGTAACATTTTAGATGAGTGAATACGGGGCGGTGTATGTTCAAGGCACCTGTGCTATAATCGTCCGCTTGATTCGGAGGAAGAAACGGTCTCCTCCAGAGAAAAAAGGTGATTCGTGGAAGTTATCGGTTCATTAATTGATATTTTTTTGCATATTGATCAGTATCTTGACCAGATCATCAAAGACTATGGTGTATGGACATATGCCCTGTTGTTTCTGATCATCTTCATGGAAACCGGATTTGTAGTGACTCCTTTCTTACCCGGGGATTCACTTCTCTTTGCCGCCGGAACCTTTGCCGCTGGAAGCGATCCCGCCCTTAATGTATGGCTTCTCTGGGCTCTGGTTTTCATCGCTGCCGTCCTAGGAGACACGATCAACTACTGGATTGGCAACAAGGTTGGTCCGAAAGCCTTTGAGCGAGATTACCGGTTCTTGAAAAAGGATTATCTCGACAGGACACAACACTTCTATGAAAAACATGGCGGCAAGACAATAATCTTGGCCCGTTTTGTCCCCATCGTGCGCACGTTTGCACCCTTCGTCGCCGGCGTTGGCACGATGAAATACAGTCGTTTCTTGAGCTTCAACATAATCGGGGCATTCTTGTGGACGGCGATATTCGTCTTCCTTGGATACTTCTTCGGTCAGATCCCCTTTGTACAGAATAATTTCGAGTTGGTTGTCGTCATCATCATCTTGATCTCTGTCGTGCCCATGGTCGTCGAATTCGTCCGTGGCAGAGCGCGGAAAGAAGCGCCGGTGCCGGTAGTTCATGGTGAGGAGAATCCTGGATAGGAAGGGGCGGGTGGCAACTCATCACGGTCGTATAGAAGCCGTCATCTTTGATTTGGATGACACACTGACTGATTGGGGCGGACAATCGATAACCTGGGAGCAATTCTTTGGTCCGAGAACCAACACCATTCATCGCTTCCTGAGCGAGTCGAATCACCAGTTACCCCCTGTTGACGAGTTCTACACCATTATCGACCAGGCAACCCGTAGCATCTGGGAAGAGGCCAAGAAGACCTGGATCATACCGTCAATAGGAGACATGATGCTCCAGGTTTTCATCGATCTTGGTTTGGATGTTGAACGGATAGACATCGACGAGATATTGGTAATCTACGATTGGGGACCTTTGCCGGGAGTTGTACCGTACGCCGATACGATACCGGTGCTGGAAGAGCTCCGCGACCGGGGATACAAAATAGGACTATTGACCAATTCCTTTCTCCCGATGTGGATGCGCGATATCGAGCTGGAAGTCTACGATTTGCTTCAATATTTCGACGCCAGGGTTACAGCGGCCGATGTTGGGTATCTCAAGCCCCATCCCTTCATCTACCAGCGTACACTAGAGCTGTTAGAGACGACTCCGGAGAAGGCGGTTTTCGTCGGTGACCGCCCTAAAAACGATATAGCCGGAGCCAACGACTCTGGCTTGATAAGCGTGCTGATGGATCCACCCCATTTGAATCGCGATCTAGACGGCGTCGTTCCCGATTTCACCATATCATCTCTGACTGAGTTACTGCCCATTCTAGATGGCCTGGATGCCCAAATATAAGGCCCGGCCCTTGCAACGAGGATAATGACCATGTCTAAACCCGGACGGAATGATCCCTGTTATTGTGGAAGTGGAAAGAAGTATAAGAAGTGCCATATGGCCGCCGACAAGGAGCTAGAAAAGGAGCGACGGCGCTTAGCTGACGCAGCTCGATGGATACGTCGAGATTTGCTCAAATTCGCCCGAGAAGAACGGTTCTCCGAATCCTTTGCAGTCGCCTTGCCCGTCTATTGGAACGGTTTATACACGATTGAAAATGCCGAGCAGATGAGTCAAAACGAGGCATTTCGCTTCATCGATTGGTTCGTATTCGACTTTCAGCTTGAGGATGGATCGCGATTATTAGAAATCTATCGCCAAGAACAGTACGATGACTTGGCCGAGCAACAGAAGACAGTTGTCGACACCTGGATGGGAGCAAGCCCCTCAGGAGCATACGAATTCCTCGATCACGAAGGCCAGATCCTTCACATTCGCGATTTTGTCACCGGAGAAGAGCTGGATGTTTTCGAGTCAGGTGGCCGCGGGCCTCTCGAGCCGGGTGATTTGCTGCTAGGCCGGCCGGTACAGATACAGGACCACCTGGAATTCAGCACAGTGGTTGCTTACTTACCTCAAGATGAGATCGCTGATCTATCCGATAAAATTGAGGGAGCGAGGAAGATTCATTACGAGCAGTACCCCGATTCAACCCAGGACGATTTCATGCGCCGTCATGGTATTCTGATCATACATCATGCCTTGGAGCAAGCTGAAATCAAGGGTAGACCTCCTGTAGCTGCCAGCGATCCAGACAGGCAAGATGATCTGGCCCGCAAAGCCGCCCAACGCATTAGGAAACTGCAGAAAGGGTGATGGCCACGCCAACCGACCGAAACCAGAATGTCGCTCCTTATCAGAAGCAACGCTATTTGCAGCGGTGTGGCGAATGAAACTGGTCGTCTACCCCCAGAATGAGCCGCTCGTCGGCACCGTCTCTGTACCAGGTGATAAATCCATAAGTCACCGGGCGATTATGCTTGCTAGCCTGGCTGATGGAACGAGCTCCTTCCGCAATTGGCTGCCGGCAGGCGACACGCTCGCTACGCTGGAGTTAATGATAACTCTAGGCGTCGAGATAGAAGTCGGCAAAAAAACCCCTAGCGGCTGGGATCTACTCGTCCATGGTCGGGGACTCTACGGACTGCTTCAACCTGAAGGAGCTCTTGATTGCCGCAATGCAGGGACCTGTATGCGTTTAATGTCCGGGATTGCAGCCGGCCAGCCATTTTCACTCATCCTGGACGGCAGCCAGCAACTGCGCAAGAGGCCGATGAGCCGGATCGCGAGCCCATTGCGACAGATGGGAGCCAGCATAAGGGATAACGACGGCCGGGCGCCATTGAGATTCAACCCGTCCACCCTTGAGGGGATCTCGTATCGGATGCCGGTAGCCAGTGCGCAGGTTAAGAGCGCCCTGTTGCTGGCGGCCCTATTTGCCAATGGCCGGACCGAGATATACGAGCCAGGCCCCACTCGCGATCATACCGAGCGCATGCTACGAGCTATGGGTGCAGAGGTGGAGATCCACGAAACTAAGAGGTGCATCAAAGGGCCAATCAGCGGGCTGTCCCCTCTGGACATGACGATACCGGGAGACTTTTCTTCGGCCGCATTCCTTATCGTGGCTGCGACCATCGTGCCCCATTCAGATGTGATCATCAAAGGGGTCGGAATCAACGAAACTCGAACGGGCTTACTTGAAATACTTGAGGCCATGGGAGCTCGAGTAGACCTATCTGGCAAATCGTCGTGGGGCGGAGAGCCCATAGCCGATGTGCGATCCCGTTTCGAGGAGTTAGATTCTGTTCTAG
>JAUVOB010000284.1 GCA_030599405.1 Chloroflexota bacterium
ATCTTCCGATTGCTCTTAAAATGGAGTACTTACCCCTTATGGATAGTTGGTTTGTCGATGAATATCAGTTGAAAGTAGACCGGCTACGGCATTCCATGGGCAACTCTTTGGCAAACTCCTACAAAGCCGGTCCATATGATTATGCAAGGGGACTCCTTGTAATATATCCTTTCCCACAAGGAACCAAGCGATGCCAAGACTGATTCTTTCGTTGCTTCTTGCTCTTCTAGCGGTAAGTTTCCTCTCCCTGGGCAGAGCATTTGCCGCAGATGCCATGCACACCCAGTCACAGTCGCCAATATTTTTTGAGGGAGCAACTATCGAGAACGATTACCCAGAATCGTTGACATTCAATATTGTTGCTAAGAGCAATGATGGCGAAATCGTATCCGCCACCCTATTTTACGCGACTCGTGATGAGATTTCGACGACACGCCAAGTCGTGGAGGTTGATCCGGCGAGCCGTGTCGAGCTCTCATTTACCTGGGATACGAGTGACCTTACCACGCCTCCGAGCGCTCCCATCGTTTATCATTGGGAGGTAGTCGATTCCAGTGGCAATCGCGCGTCAAGCCAGGAGGAGTTGGTTTTCTATGATGATGTACGCTATGAGTGGAACGTCCTCGAAGATGAGAACATCGCCGTCTGGTGGCACGACCGGCCCATTTCCTTTGGGGGCCAGGTGTTCGAGATCGCCCAGGAGGCTTTTGTACGGCAGCAGGAGATGTTCCGTGTAGATCCCGAATACCAGATGAGGATTATTGTGTATAATGACTTCGACGAATTCGCTGAATGGCATTCATATGTCAGCGAGTTTACGGGCGGACAGGCTTTTCCGACAATAGGGGTGACCACTCAGATCGTATCGGCCTACAATTCAATTGAGCGTTGGCTTAATGACGTCATCCCTCACGAAATATCGCACCTTTACTTCTACCAGGCTACAAAGCACCCATTAGTGGATCCACCGGCCTGGTTGAACGAGGGTATTGCCCAGCTTAATGAGTTTTCACGCGACTCAGACGCCATCGACTTCGCGCAGAGAGCGATTGCAGGGGGAGACCTCTTACCTCTTTGGTCGCTTTCTGGGAGCTTCGGTTACCAAGAGGCCGATGTGCGTCTCGCTTATGCCGAGTCGCTCTCAGCCGCGGCATTTATCAACGAACGATATGGTAACGATGGCATCTCCAAGCTACTGGCGGCTTATAAGAGTGGAATCTCGGAAGATGAAGCGCTGGTCGCAGGTTTGGGTGTTACGCTAATTGAGCTGCAACGCGAGTGGTTGGCTTGGATGGGCGTCGATCCAGATATGTATCCGACGCCGACCGCTATCGCAACAGTTGCCTGGCCTACGCCACCAACCTACACAACACCTACTAGGAATCCTACCAAAACGGCGACACCGGTAACGGAGAACACACCAATCGCAAACGTCTCACCGTCCCCATCCTCTTTCATGGAAGAAACTGAGACGTCGGCCGTCGTTGAGCTAGCTACTACAGCAAGCTCATCGCTGCCAACGGCACCACATACAGACAATAATAGCCTTCAAGGTGAGGATTCAGGGCAGGAGCAAGGTGGATCTGCCCTTTGTGGATCTATTGCCCTCCTGCTAGTGATTGTCGCGTTCTTCTCTTTCCGGTCTCGAATTTCAGCAAAATCGTAGTCGCCGCCAGCTACTCGAGAGCACCCTGTAGAAGGCGAGGTTTCGGATCGATTATCAAGGAATTAGCAGAAACAAATGGCTTACATCCTGTCCAAGCATTGGCAGATTTTCACACCTTGTATACAGTCATCAGCTCGACAATTTGATCTATGATCATTAGCGCCAGCAGACGGTCTGATATTCCTGCTTTCTACAGCAAGTGGTTTATGAATAGAGTAAGGGACGGCAGCTGCACTGTTCCCAATCCTTTCAATCACCGTCAGGTCGCTTCAATATCGTTGGCACCAGGCGACGTCGATGCTATCGTATTTTGGACCCGTAATCCGAGGCCTTTGATGTCAAACTTCGAGGCGCTGGACCAGCGGGGATTTCGCTATTTCTTTCAATTCACAGTTTTAGGATACCCTCGACTATTGGATAGGTACAGTCCGTGGATTGGAGAATCCATCGCTACTTTTATTGAATTATCAGATCGCGTCGGCCTTGATCGTGTCATCTGGCGATACGATCCCATTGTGCTGACGTCGCTTACCGACATCTCCTTTCATCTAGAGAATTTCGAGCGGATAGCAGAGGCCTTCAGGGGATACACTCGACGCTGTGTCATCAGCATGGTGGATATCTATCGCAAGAGCAGGAAACGGTTAAGGCTGCTTGACGAATGTGGATCCCCGGTAATCAGCGCAAAATCATTACCCGCGGATCAACTGGAATCATTGATGACAGGTATTTACAGCCGTGGGATGAAGAACGGAATGATTGTCTCTAGCTGTGCCGATCGCCTTGATTTGGAACCCTTCGGTATTTACCCTGGCAAATGCATCGACGATGAATATCTGAATGAGATATTCAATATTCGCGTTCCTTCAAGAAAGGATCCGGGTCAAAGAA
Source organism: Chloroflexota bacterium (assembly GCA_030599405.1). GTDB lineage: Bacteria > Chloroflexota > Anaerolineae > Promineifilales > Promineifilaceae > UBA11865. The sequence goes on from JAUVOB010000284.1 coordinate 2,558, forward strand.
AAACCTGCGCCTGCGTGGTGAGTAAAGACATTGGAATGTATGATAGTTGCCTTTTCGGTTGCCAATACTGCTATGCCACCAGTAGCTTCGAAAGGGCGAAGAAGAATTTCAGAAGCCACGATCCCAATTCACCATCTTTACTCGGAAGGTATGAAGCGGATCGTTCGCTACAGGCGATCGGGGATGGAGAGAGCGAATGATCACAAAAAAAGCCTCTCCAAAAGTGACCCGAATCGCCTGGGGAAGTATATCCATCGAGGGGATGAGGGATCGACTTAAAGATGCCAAGCTCTATCCTGGCGGAGCCCGCGAATGGGATTGGAGAGAGACTGGAACACGACATACGCCTGGCATTCAGCCCACCGACGTCGCCGAGTTGGTGGAGAGAGGGGCCGAGGCGGTTGTTTTGTCGAGGGGTATGGACGGATTACTTCAGGTGATGCCTGAAACCTTGACCTACCTAAAAGATAACAAGGTGGTCGTACACATTCTCATGACCAATGAGGCGGTCAGTCTTTACAACCGTCTGGCAGATCGCGAACCAGTTGGCGCCCTAATTCATTCGACATGTTGAACAATGAGTGCGTTGAAAAGGCTGTGTTATGCGGATAATGGGCGCACTCTATCTGGAGCAGATTAAGGAAGTTATGCTTACCCATTGCCAATGCCCAATTCGTTAATTAGCGGGCTACTCATACTTTGTAATTTGCCTGCACGATCTCTGTGGGTATCTGAAGGGGTGGCGTATTATCGGCATGGAGAATCTGAATACTCTTCGCTGTGTCCTGGTGGGCGTTGATCGATTGAAACGTATTACATTCAAACGCATATTCTAAGAACTAGATCGACTCCAACCCCCATTTAGGGTG
>JAUVOB010000270.1 GCA_030599405.1 Chloroflexota bacterium
AGGCCCTTGGCATCGATCCCATTGCGACGATAAGTTCGGGCTCGTTGCTCCTGACAGCTCCCCTGCCTGATAGCGACAGGATAAGCAGGGCCCTTATGGATGCTGGCATCCAATGCACCGAAATCGGCCGGGTAGAAGCAGGTCCCCCTGTGGTATGGCTTGAAGAAGAACGAGGTCGGATCAAGCTATCTCGGCCCGAAAGAGACGAGATTGCCCGGTTATATGAAGTCTAGGGCTTCTCCAGCCCATGCCGGTGGAGAAAATCGCTGTCTGCCAGAATCTCGGTTGTTCTTCCTTCCCTAACAATTCGACCACCATCCATCACAGCCAGCTGTCGAAAAAGCTCGGATACCATGGCCATATCATGAGTGGAGACCAACATGGTCATATCGAGATCCCGTAGCAATGTGATCAAGTTACGTCTCGCCCGGGGATCTAGACCAGCGGTCGGTTCGTCAAGGACCAGTATCTCCGGATTCATTGATAAAACAGTAGCTATCGAGATTCGCTTCTTTTCTCCGATACTCAAGTGAAAAGGAACACGGTTCTCGTAATCCTGCATCTCGACCACGTCTAAGGCATCGGCCACCCGTTTTCGTACTTCGTCTTCGGAAAAACCGAGGTGAATCGGTCCAAAGGCCACATCATCAAATACGGTTGGCGAAAACAATTGGTCATCAGGATCTTGAAAGACCAGGCCTACCGCCGCCCTGATAGCTCCAATGCTATCATCGCCCACTTCCAATCCGGATACATGGATGCTTCCTTCACCTCTCAGAACACCATTCAAGTGAAGCAACAGCGTTGATTTTCCTGCTCCGTTCGGACCAACGAGAGCTGTTTTCTGTCCTGGCGCCACCGACAGCGTAACGCCGTCGAGTGCCTGACGGCCATCGGGGTAGGAAAAGGAGAGGTCTGATACGTCTATCGCGTGATGCATCTCATCATTCCGTCGTTAATTTTACAAGAAATGAGCGACCAGAATGATGATCACCGCTGTCAAAGCCGCGACAAGCATTGACCAGTAATCCCTTGATCTCAACTCAAAACGCGTTAATGTTTTAACCTCTCCTGTATATCCTCGAGCAAGCATAGCGTTGTATATTCGCTCACTCCTTTCCATCGAGCGTATCATGAGGCTACCAACCATCCATCCCGTCACGCGAGCCCGCCAAAGTAGAGTCCCTCCGCCACGACCAGCTGACAATGTAGCGCTTCGAGCCTGCCTGGCTGTCCGTAATCTGGATGCTTCACTCCTCAACACATCCAAGTACCGATAAGTGAAGCCGGCAACCGAAACAAGAATTGCCGGCGTATGTAATCCTTGCAGCCCCCACATCAAGTCCGCAACTTTGGTCAGTATTATGAGCAATATCGCTGCCTGAACAGAGATCCAGGACCTTGTCACAATGCTGGCGAACCTAATCGCCCCTTCGACGCTGATGTCGATTCCGAGAATCGGTAGAGTCAGCAGTGATTCTCCAGGGATTGTGAAGAGCAACGTCACCGCCGCAAATGCAAAAGGCAGGGCAATCACCGAGCGCCTTACCAGGTAAACGGGACTGCAATCTGAGAGGGATGCACTGATGTAAAGGACTATCAATAGCAAACCGTAAATCAGAAATTCTCCTGGAGGTAGTAGACTCAATGTCAGAATGAATCCACACGCAAGTAGGATTTTCGATCTGGGATCTAGCGAGGCAAGCCCGGACTGGCTTTCGGTTTTTGGAGAATTCAGATCGGTATTGGTGGCTTCTATCACTGCGATTATCGAAGAACTCTGTCTGGAGACAATTTCTAGAGAGTTGGTTAGTCGCCAGTAGTTTATATTCGACTACTTTCCCCAGACGTAGCCCTGTAGGATTGCCGATGGCGAACCAGCCAGCCTACAAGAAGGATCAGCAAGGCGGCTAGGATAGCTCCGCCAATGATTACGATGATGCCTCCGATATTGCCCTCAATGCCCGGCAGCGTGTAATCTGGCATTATGCGAAGAATTGGATCGAGTGCGCGATCAGCGAAACCATAATCTAAGGCCACTCGCTCCAGACCATCTGGTAGAGATGATGAGAGCACCGAGAAAGTTGCCACAGCCAAGGCGATGATCAAACCAACCGCAAAGATATATGCTGCTCGATAATCACCTGCATCCTGGTTTTGATAGAGGATCGCGGGTCGAGCCCTGGCGATAAGGATTACTGCCGCGCCAGTGATGAGAGCCTCGCCCAGTCCGATTATTGCATGAATACCAGCCATTGCGGGCACTGCAGCCAACAAGCCTGAATCGGAGGCCGCGAGCTCTACCCCAGTAGCGGTCGCGCTTAAGACGACGGAGATCCAAGCCGCTGCCATCGTGGCTATTATTAGGCTAGTTCGACCGGAACCGAGGAGTCTCTTTAGCAGACCGAAAGTCAGCGCACCTGTCAATACAGCCAACACTGCCATGTTGACAATATTCCAACCGATCGCCAGTAATCCGCCATCTTGAAACAATAGCGCTTGGAGACCAACAACCACCGTCATCACTAATACTGCCGGCCAGGGTCCGACAACGATTGAAACCAAGGCACCGCCTAACAGGTGACCGCTCGTCCCGCCGAGAACAGGGAAATTAATTGATTGCGCTGCGAATACAAAGGCAGCCATGACACCAAGCAAGGGAATCTGTCTCTCTCCGAGCAGGTCACGTGTCTGACGCAACGTATAGGCGAGAACAATAAGTGCAAGCAGTAATCCAAGCAGGGCCACCGGAACGCTTAGAAAGCCATCTGGAATGTGCAGGGCCGCGACATTAAGGAATATCGGCAAACGTATCATTATCAGTTCCTCCGAAAGCATGCTTCGCACTTACCATGTAATGTTAAATGGGTTGCGTCGACTATGAAACCATGGGCCTCATTAATACGCTCCAAAAACGGTACAAATAACTCGTGAGAGAATTCCACATCTGCGCCACACCGCCTACACATCAGGTGGTGATGGGGTTGAGGTCCCGATATCTCGTATCTTAAGTGCCCACCGTTAGAATAAATGGCATCAATTACCTTCAGCTCTTGCAACAATCTGAGAGTTCGATATACGGTTGTTCGATTCACTGCCTCGGATGATCGACGGACAATTTCATAAATCTGTTCTGGAGCGGCATGGCCACCTGCCTCGCAGACCGCATCGAGAACTAATTGTCGCTGCATTGTCATCCTATACCCCTCACGCCGTAGCAGGTAAGCCAGATTGAGAGAATCGTGACTCATGCGTTGCTCCTTGCTATTGCAACTAATTGCATTTGCATATAATACTGTACAAATACCGGACAGGCAAGGAGGAGAGCTAGAGACTGAGACTCCCTAATGTTTTGCGGGTCGTCTTTGACTTGCTAGTTGAAAAATCTTGGCTCTTAATCGGCTTCGATGATATCCGTTCGTTCCTTGGTTTCTGCCAATTTATCCGACTTCCTGATAGGTGAAAGCACGGTCTCACGCAACATGGCATCGAGCATTTAACTTCTAC
>JAUVOB010000386.1 GCA_030599405.1 Chloroflexota bacterium
CCCGGAACGGTCACACGGTTCGCTTGCCGAACGGCTGCTTCCATACTCTTCGCTGGTATGATCTCCGCCATTTGGGTTGAGGTAATCTCTTCTGAGGCAGCATCCAACTTTGATACCATTAGGTCCACCAGTTCGCCAAAGAGGATCACGACCCTGACATTTTTCATCACGCTATACGCCCAATCATCCCAGACCATGTCCTTGTCGCGACCACCGGCGAGAAGAACGATCGGCTCGCTGAACGAACTAATCGCAGCGATCGCCCGCTCAGGCGCCGTGGCAATTGAGTCGTTGATGTATTGAACTCCGCTTATGGTTTGGACCTTCTCAAGCCTATGTTCTACACCCTCGAACGTGGCAACCGCTTCTCTAATTGTTTCAGCGGACACGTCCACGGAGTCTGCCAATACGGTACTGGCAAGCACATTCAATATATTGTGCCGGCCTCGCAGTGGAATCAGATCTAGAGCAAGGACAGGTATTTCGCGAGAGCCATCTCGGAGCCAGATTTTTCCATCGCGGACTATGGCTCCATCATCTACGTTCTTTTCGAGACTGAATTCTCGAAGTCTGCTCTTCACATATCTCTGCAAGGCTGAAGCGCCCTTATCGTCGGCAGAAATGACTGCGACATCTTCGGGTTTCTGATATCTAATAATGTTGGCTTTGGCCGATGAGTAAGCCTCCATCGATCCATGCCTGTCTAGGTGGTTAGGCGTGACATTTAGCACTGCCGCCACTGCAGGACTCTCTGTCCATAGCTCCAATTGGAAGCTAGACAATTCCTGAACTACAACGTCATCTTTCCCGATTGCGCCCAGTTCTGCGATAAGGGGTCGTCCAATATTTCCACCCACCCAGGAAGTCCGTCCCGAGGCTTGCACGATGGAACCAGTTAGAGCTGTGGTCGTTGTTTTACCTGCAGAACCAGTAATCCCGATCACCTTCGACTTAGCGCGCTTTAAGAATTCAAGCGAGTCATTCGTTACCTGGATGCCTCGCTCTCGTGCTTCATTAACAATCGGTACATCCGATGGAACGCCGCCACTAACTGCCAGGAAATCGGCGTCTTCAAGCAATGAAAGTGGATGTGCTCCAAATACAAAATCCATCTTCACATCAGCCATCTCGTCGACTATCGCTCCAGCCTTGTCAGCTGGTAATAAGTCAGAAGCAACCACATCTGCACCGGCCTGGGATGCAAATCTAGCCAGAGCCTTTCCTTGTCGAGCTAGGCCTAATATCACAACACGTTTCCCGTAGAATTCATCTCTCATATTCGATGGAGGACCGCTTTCATCTAGCACCTAGATTAGAGCCATGGCGATTCCAACCATCGCACCTAAGAGAGCCACCAACCACCAGCGTTGCACAATCTGAGTCTCGCTCCATCCCATGAGGACGAAGTGGTTGTGTAATGGAGCCATCTTGAAAGGTCGGAGATCGCGGCCAAGAAACCGGCGGCTCAGAACCGCCGATGCAACCTGCAGAATTACGGATAGAGTCGTTGCCACGGGCACCAAGGCGATCAATGGCAGGATGAGCCATTGATTGGTCATCAGCGCGACAACTCCCAAGGCACCTCCAAGAGCTAACGAGCCGACATCTCCCATGAACATCTGGGCTGGATGGGCGTTGAACCACAAGAATGCGAATGTGGCCCCAACGACAATAAAACTGAAAGCGAGCAAGAACTGCTGATTTTGAAGAAAAGAAATGATGCCGTAGGCGGCGAAAGCCGTAGCGCTGATGATGCCCGCTAAGCCATCTAGCCCGTCTGTTAGATTGACCGCATTCGCCGTTGCGACAATGATAAAAACCGCAATCGGCAAGTACCAAATACCGATGTCGATGAGAACAGGAACCGTCGGAATCGCAATATAGCCATGGTAATCGTTTACGCGCCAATACAATAAGACCGCAGCCAGGATTGCTATCGCAAACTGGTACCAGATCTTGTATCGGGCCAGCATACCCACTCCTGGTCGCTTCCGGAACCCCTGGTAGTCATCTATGGCTCCCAGAATGGCGTAAAAGACCATCACTCCCAGAGGAATGATCACACTTTCTGCGATCTCTAGATTCCGGACCATTCGAACGATATTTATTGTGATGCTTATAATCAGGACCCAGGCTACGATTAATATGCCGCCCATCGCAGGCGTGCCCATCTTGCTCTGGTGAGTCTGCGGACCTTCGATGTGAATCTGCTTACCAAGCCTTAGGCGGCGCATCACCTCAACCAGGGGACTTCCCCAGATGACCGCCAACAGAAAGGTCACACCGCCGAGAGTTAACGCGTAGGCCACTAATCTTCCCCCAGGGCGGCGACGATCTTGTCAAGTCGCGCTCCGTGCGAGCCTTTGACCAGGACCATGTCTCCGGATTGGATAACGTCTTCAAGTACTTGAATGGCTTCATCTGAATCGTCGACGAGGTATACATCCGTGGATGGCATACCGGCTGAGATTGCTTCCTCCCCGATTAATTGGCCTCGTGAGCCGATCGCTACCAGTAAATCAGCGACACCCCTGGATCGCCTACCAACCAGACGATGGGAGGATTCCTCAACGGGTCCCAGTTCAAGCATATCACCTAAAACGGCAATATGACGACCCGGCAAATCAGCCAGCAGATTTAGCGCAGCTATTGCTGAC
>JAUVOB010000285.1 GCA_030599405.1 Chloroflexota bacterium
ATCGATATCATTATCTTGGATGGTCCAACCATTAATATCAATATCACTGCCGGTAGGGTTGTACAATTCGAACCATTCACCGGCGCTATCAAAAACCGCAGAGGGGTTCTGCATGATCTCGTTAATGACCACGTCACCCGGATTTGCCGCTATGGCCAGTTGCACCATAAATAGCCCAATCATTACGGCCATTAACAGGGCAAGAATTGCTAAAGACGATCGTGCCTTTCCATTTATCATTTCTTCCTCCATATCTATAATCGGCAAATAGGCAGCACGCGGCCATGATCTTAGATAAGGCTTTTACCTTGTAGATCACAAGCAATATGACTCATCCCCCGCGCCAATTCGGCCATAAGCACCTGTTAAGCCGATCCTGTGAAACTGGCAAAATAATCAACAGTCACCGATATAATCCTATAAGAAATGTCGAAAGATGACAAGATCGTTTGCATATCATCGGATCAGGAAACTGAAAAGCAATTGACCTCCTCTATATCCAATTTGTTTGATCCCCATTAACAACCGTCACAGAGTATTGCCAGAACGATCAAAGCCAGTATAATTTACCGTTGAAATTCTTAGAGGGGAGCGAAAAAGAGGGCTAAATTGCTGAGTGATAGTAACAATGGGGATCCGGCTGTATTTGCCGAACACCCAATGAATTTCTTACTAGAAGATGATCAAAGTCTTGGTATCCCCATGGCAGGTGATATTCGCACGGGCCAGGTCGTGGCCCATAGGAATGTCGAGATTCTCATCGATATCAACGCAAAGTCGGAAGGAATCATAACTTCTTCTGAGATCGCTGAATTAGATGACGAAGCTCTGGATCTCTTGGCAGTCGGAAATGACGTGACCGTCTATGTCGTCAATCCAGACGACCGAAACGGGAACATCATTCTTTCATACCGCAAAGCGATGGAGGAAGAAGACTGGCGGCTGGTCCAGCAACTTCTCGAGAGCGAAGAGATATACAAGGGCACTGTTTCGGGGAGTAACCGCGGTGGTCTGCTGGTGAAAGTGGGGATGTTGCGTGGCTTCGTGCCTACATCACATTTAAAGTCCGAAAGACTCCGTGGCGGACCAAGATCGGAAAACGAAGACAGATTGCGCTCAAACGTTGGAGATGACATCGCGACTAAGGTCATAGAGGTTGACCGCAATCGTAATCGTCTCATTCTCTCAGAACGCGCGGCGTTAAAGGAACATAGAGCCGTTCAATTGAATCGCCTAATGAAGGAACTGAAAGAAGGCGATGTTCGCGATGGTCGCGTGGTTAATTTGGCGGATTTTGGGGCCTTTGTCGACATCGGAGGAGCGGAGGGCTTAGTGCATCTGTCGGAGCTAAGCTGGAAGCGAGTCAATCATCCATCACAAGTTATAGATATAGGCGATGAATGCCAGGTATATATCCTGAACGTCGACAAAGAGAGAAACCGCATTGCTCTCAGCTTGAAGCGCCTCGAACCAGATCCTTGGACGACGATCGATGAACATTATAATGAGGGCGATCTCCTCGAAGCCACGATTACCAAATTGACAAAATTCGGCGCCTTTGCGCGTATTAACGATGAATACCAGTTAGAAGGCCTTATCCATATCTCTGAGTTGTCGGACGAACATGTGGAAGATCCACAAGATTTGGTCACAAGAGGTGAAGTTGTTTCGGTACGAGTCATCCGTGTCAATCGCGAGAGACGCCAGCTGGGTCTCAGCATGAAACAGGTTAGTTCAGTACGCTACGTTGAAAGCGATCTAGCTCTGGCGGAAGATACCGGCAACTAGCGATTTTTTTTTGACGGTTTGCGGATTGAGGGTTATTTGGGGGTATCTCTTTTACCGCACCATTGTAGAGGTGTTTTACAGTGAATTCTAAAAATTGGGAACGCTTTACTCAACGTGCCCGTCGTGTCTTAAGCCTTGCACAGGAAGAGGCCGAACGACTTAGTCATAGCTATATCGGCAGTGAGCATGTCTTAATAGGCCTCCTGCGAGAAGATGGAGGCATCGCCGGGCGAGTTCTCCTCGAGCTGGGACTAGAAGAAGATCGCGTTGTCGCCATGGTCGAACGATTATCTGGCGTCGGTAGCCGCACTCCATTTACAAAGATCGAATTATCGCCCAGCACTAAACGCGTGTTGGAGTTGGCAGTTGATGAAGCCCGAAGGCTCGGGCAGCATTATATCAGCACCGAGCACCTTCTTCTCGGCCTAGTGCGCCAGAATGAAGGGGTAGCCATGGACGTTCTGCGTAAGTTTGGGGTCAGCGCCGAGCAGGTACGCAGACATACGCGAAGGATGCTTAAAGAGAGCCCTGTGGGCGGTAGAGAGAAGCAGTCAAAGGGCGCCAAGGCTGAAAAGAGCAAGACGCCGCTTGTCGATCAGCTTGCGACAGACCTCACATCTCTCGCCATAGACAATAAACTTGATCCTGTGATCGGCCGAAACACGGAAATTGAACGGGTGATCCAGATCCTTGCCCGTCGGACGAAAAATAATCCGGCTCTGATTGGCGAACCTGGCGTTGGCAAGACCGCTATAGTCGAAGGACTGGCACAGCGCATTATTGATGGACATGTACCCGAAATTCTGTTTAACAAGAGAGTCCTTCAGCTCGACGTAGGAAGTCTGGTAGCTGGTACTATGTACCGTGGTCAGTTCGAAGAGCGGCTTAAAAGGGTGATTGAGGAACTCAAGTCTAGCGATGCGATTCTTTTCATCGACGAAGTTCACATGTTGGTCGGCGCCGGTTCGGCCGGAAGTGCCGTCGACGCGGCCAATATCCTGAAACCCGCGCTTTCAAGGGGTGAGTTGCAGACGATTGGCGCCACTACTCTCGATGAATACCGCAAACATATTGAGAGCGATGCAGCGTTGGAAAGACGTTTTCAACCGGTCCGCGTTGAAGAGCCAACCCCAGACGAATCCATCCAGATCCTGCAGGGCATAAAATCCGCCTACGAAAAGCACCATAACTTGACCATTAGCGATGAAGCCGTCGACGCCGCGGTCAGCTTGTCGACCAGATACGTTACTGACCGTTTCTTGCCAGATAAAGCGATCGACCTGATCGACGAAGGCTCATCCCGCGTACGGATGTACCGGGCGCCTCAACCGTCGGACGCCCAAGAGGTTTACGAGAACCTTCGCCAGCTGCGGAGTAATCGAAATGAAGCCTTAGATGACGGTCGCTATGAGGATGCTGCGACGATCCGCGAGGAAGAGGAGCAGTTACAACGCAAACTTGACCAGCTCCGAGTTGGTCAGCAAGAAACTGAATTCGAGCTAGAGGTAACGGCCGATGACATCGCAGAAGTCTTGTCAATGTGGACTGGTATCCCCGTTATTCAGCTGACCGAAGAAGAGTCTGCCAGGTTGCTCAATATGGAAGAGGAATTGCACAAGAATATTGTCG
>JAUVOB010000043.1 GCA_030599405.1 Chloroflexota bacterium
ACTATTATTGCCGGTATGGGCCGCTATCCAATCAATCGCTTTCTACTTTGGGATTCGGCTGGACGTGTGATCTGGATTCTGATCTACGGAGGTTTGGGCTTCTTCCTCGGCAGCCAAACGGAGGCTCTCGAACACATTACCGGAAGCTCGATGATCTGGTTTTCTATCCTATCAGCGGCCGGTATTACCGCATACTACCTTTTTCGTAGAAGACATTCCCGGAGTCTTGAACCAACCTAAGCCCCTAAATTCCAGCCTCGGTTACACAAAGTAGCCTGAACCCCGCATCTGTTTCACGCGGCTCAGGCTACCTTTTTGCATTTCTAGTGGGATCCAGTGTAAAAATGGGGAGTCAGCAGTTAGCTAACAGATCTCATCCGTCGATACGCTGTTTAATGCTATTAGTGATGCAAACTCGCCATTGGTTACCTTCTTGAGTCAATTATCTCCTATCGCCTAGGCCAGAAATATGCGCGTGTTGGCCCGAATTCTCGGTTTAATTTCCCTCGGCTTCGGTATCCTGTCCGTTGTACCACTCCGGCCCACAGTGGGCTCCAAGCTGGCCAGAGTACTCTCACCTTTGAAGTTAGTGGCTGGCGGGTTGACATTCTTTTCAGGAATCCTTGGTATAGGTGGCGCTGTACTCGGCGCCATGACGGGCCAGACCTTACCCATCCTTGCCGGTGGCCTGGGGACAGCCCTTTCAGCGCGTTTAATCAGGCGAACGTCCCTGATTGACTCTGAGTTCGATGAGATTTTTGGAGATAAGCGGCCGGACCAGATCCCTAGACCTAATGAAAGGCGGATGTTGCGGAGCAAATGGACCTGGCGTATGCCGAGATCACAGGAATCGATTTGGGAACGTGACATTCCATTCCGTGAAGTGCCAGAAAACAGTCGCGAGGTGCTCTGTGATATCTGGAGACCCGCAGCGGGCAAAGAGCAATCCAGACTGGCCTTCATTTTCTTTCATGGTGGAAGTTGGCGTCAATATGATAAGGACACGATGACACGAACCCTGTTCCGTCATCTATCAGACCAAGGGCATGTAGTTATGGATGTGGCCTATCGACTTTACCCTGAAACGGACATGCTCGGAATGTTAGCAGATGCCAAACACGCCATATCTTGGATGAAGAAACGAGCCGATCATTACGGTATAGATCCAACCCGGATAGTTGCCGCAGGGGGCTCGTCCGGCGGTCAAATTGCCCTCTTACTGGCTTATGCGAACGACCATCCGGCTCTAGCAAGTAGCGATCTTGAGGATGTGGACACATCGGTTAGAGCGGTTGTTGCGTATTATCCCCCTGTGGATCTTCGCGCCTACGAGGCATTTAAGATCAATGGTCCGATTCAATCTGCCCATATCGAATCAGCAAAAAAGCGAGAGATTTTAGCCAGTGTGGTTGGCGGCAGTCCAACCGATGTTCCCAGGTTGTATGACCTGTTATCGCCCATCAACCATGTTGGTTCTCACTGTCCGCCCACATTACTATTTCTAGCCAAGGATGATGATGTTATACCCAACCAGCCTGTTCGAACATTGAAAGAGAAGCTGAAAGCCGCCGGTACGCCTGTTGTCTTGATTGAATATCCGGACACAGTCCATGGGTTTGACTTAATCCTTCCTCGTTATTCACCTGCTGCTCAATCGGCTCTCTTTCATCTCGAGCGCTTCCTTGCTCACATTGCTCAGTCTGACTTACCGTCATAGACACGACGAATTCCAGTAACGGCCGGGATCAATAGCGCCCTGAGGTTATCTTTCTTAACCATCTCAAACGTTCTCGCCTCTGCTCTCGCAAGCCATCGTCAACGCATCGCAAAGACATTATCAAGCTTGCCTATTCCTGCATCAAAACACCGTCAGAGTAAATCTCATCATGTGATATACTCGAGGAGATGTCCTATAAACGACAAAAATCGATTTTGGCATTATCGTCACCTTGGCCGTTTCATACCTGCCAGAATGATCTATCGACAATCATCCTAGGCACAGAAAGAACCCAGGTTCTGCTCATCTACCTTGCCCTTGGAGCGGGACGCCGGTGCCAGCGAGAGTTGACAAAGGCTCTCGTCTGGCCCGATTATTCATTGAAGCCGGCTCAACAGAATATGAGACAAGCCCTCTTCCTCCCTAGAAGGGAAGCTGAGACGTTGAACTTTGACATTGACCCCATCCTGGCTGACGGACCGGAGATGGTGTGACTACAATTCGTACTCCCTTCTCCGATCAGCTTAAACACCGGCTGACATCAACCCAACTTCGGTGGCTGGCTATCGCCGGCGCCGGTGTTATCGCCTTCATTTTCTATCTATCCACCATACAAAGTATTCCAAACGGAAGCCCCCATCCCTATACGACCGACGTTGGAGAAATCCAAAACGCGCTGCCGCGGTGGGGGACAATGCATTTCCCTGGATACCCTCTGTATTCTCTGGTTGGCTCTCTTTTCGTTTCAGTCCTTCGGATAGTCGGCTTGGAGCCCGCTATAGGTACGTCTCTCTTCTCGGCTGTCTGGGGCGCGATAAGCGTTTCATTGTTAGTAGCTCTATCCATGTCATTTAATGTTCCGGCACTGGCGGCCGTATCTACATCACTCTTGTATGGATTGGCGACGTCGGTCTGGATGGACGCCTCACTCGCCGAGGTGCACACCATGACCGTAGCCCTGCTCCTGGCCAGCGTTTTGGCAGCCCTTCAATTTGGTCGAACAGGCAACCGTAGTACGCTGTTATGGTTATCTCTCTTGTCCACCCAAGCTGTTCTGCACCAGCGGGCACTGGTGTTCATCGCTCCTGCCTTGTTGCTTCTGGCCTGGCCGAATTGGCGGATAATCCGTCGCGACATCCTGCCTGCCGTAGGAGTAGCCTTGGCCGGGGCGTTAATCTATCTTTATCTTCCGCTCCGAGATTGGATGGGTGCTGAGTGGACCTTCAACGCCCCAGGCACGTGGCAGGGTTTCTGGACGCTTCTCCTGGATACGAAGGTTGATCGCATTATCAACACCCCCGGTACGGTGACTGAGATAGGCAGCCGGGTCACCGGACTTCGTGATTTACTCGCCCATGATTGGCCACTGGCCCTGCTTGCGGCCGGACTTCTAGGCCTTGCGATAGCCGGAATCTGGAAGGGCTGGCGTGAGGCCGGGGCTCTCCTCATGATAGCCCTGGTCTTTCCCCTGCTGACTACTATTATTTGGATCGGCCGAATCGGAGATGCGGCCCTGGCTGTCAATCTTCCCACCTATGCAATGGCCGCGGTCGGCTTGGCGATTATCAGCGCGTACTTGCATGAGCGGGCGCCGCTACTAGGCATCGCCTCGGTTCTTGTGTGGATAAGTGTTGGTATATACCTATTTATCGACCACAGGCCTGAGATCCTTATCGTCACGCGGGATCAAAGCGCCAATGAAGTAATCAAGACGGCCGATGCGTTCGAATCAGAGAGCGGCGAGCTCGCACCGACGTTCATGGCCTTATGGGGAAGAGATTATTGGGCATTGGCCTATGCCCAGGAATATCAAGAGAAGCTAGACGGGATCGAACTCGTCGATCATAATGCAAACCTGGATTCCATCTTTGCTGAGCAGGAGAAGGTCTATACTTTGAGTACCACCTTTTACCTCTGGTCACTTGACCGCTGGGTCGAAAGATTCGGTCCTGTGTATCTTTCATTGGTGGTCCCAGGAGTTGTGGAAATCGATAAGAGACCCGGATCGGCGGCCGGCAACTCCGGTGCGGATCTTAACTTTGATCTTGGCAACGGTGTGACCGTTCGACAGGCGCAATTAGAGTGGCAGACACCGACGGAACTCCGGCTGACCGTGTTCTGGGAGAGCGGAAGCCCTGGGCAGGAGGATTACAGCGTAGCCTTACACCTGGTCGCCGCCGATCCGCCTACCGGTCCGCAAGACATTCTTGACCAAGCTGACCAGGCTCATCCTGTTGAGGGTTGGTATCCGGTTTCGCGCTGGCAGAATGGAGAAATCATCCGTGATATGTACACCTTAAATGTCCCAGTCGGGGCCAATCCCATTGCCGTCCGGTTAAGTATGTATCAGGTTGGTGATGACGGGCAGTTCCACAACACAGAGTGGTTGTCCCTGGGCATACCGCCGCAGAGGGATGAGGCTGACGATTCCTAGTTTGCCATTGCACAGCCTCACCACGACTAAGTATGCCCCGGCGCGAAAAAATCGCTCATGCATAGCGTACTTCTTGAAACTGAGACCTATGTCAGTTCATATCGACACCTAGTTCATATCAGCAATGGAACGACTTAAGCCGTGGCAGAAAACCGCTCTAGTGGGCCTGGCCTATGCCATTCTCGTTGGCATTATGACTTGGCCAGCTATTTCCAACCTTGGCCAGAGGCTCATCGGCGACAATGAGGATGCCTGGATATTCTTCTGGAATAATTGGTGGCTTCGCGAAGTACTGACCACCGATTTAGAACTCTTCTCCACACCCTACTTGTTTTATCCGCAAGGCGCGAGCCTCATCGCCCACTCAAATTCGTTTCTTACTTCATTCTTAGCGCTGGTAATCGAACCGCTGTCTGGCCCCATTGTCGCTTACAACCTCGTCTTTATGCTTGGTCTGTGGGTTGGGGCGATGGGTATGTATCTGCTTGTCAACGATATCACAGAACATCCACTGGCCTCATTTTTCGCCGGATTCGTTTTTGCTTTTGCTCCCTACCACATTTCCCAGGCTCTGGACCATGCTCATCTGGGGTCCATACAGTGGTGGCCGTTCTTTATTCTGTTCCTGAGAAGAACGCTGTATAAAGGTCGCTGGCGTGATGCCATCGCGGCCGGTGTGTTTGGCGCGCTGACCTTATGGACAGGGCTACAGCTGGCGGTCTTCCTAGCTCTCTGGGCTTTTCTGTACATTCTGTGGTTCTTATGGCAGCAACGAATCGACATTTTTGGCAACAAGGAATTACGAAATCGTTTCCTTAACCGTACCGGGCTAGTCCTCCTTGTTACCTTGCTTCTTAGTATGCCGCTTCTATACGTATTCATCTCTAACTGGTCGGTTGTGGCGGGGAGTTCCACTATAGTCGACGAAAGCGTGTATAAACAGACCGACCTTCTCGCTTACCTGGTACCGCCTCAGTACAATTCTCTCTGGGGGAACCTGGTAGATCCCCTGTATGACAAATTCCCTTACCATCGTGGATTCAAGCCCTTCATCGGTTTCACAGTTATTGGATTGGCGGTCGCGGCTGCCTGGGGATGGCGCAGAAAGGCGGGATTCTGGTTGCTGAGCGCGGGATTGTGGATACTGATGGCGGCCGGACCGGTCCTGCGAGTTAACGGTAGCCTCATTGACCAAATTCCTTTGCCCTATAAATGGTTAGGCACCATCTTTCCTATCTCCACTGTCAGGGCTCCAGATCGCTTCAATTTACTTCTTGTCCTGTCTATGGCAGTTCTTGCTGGATTAGGTGTTGCTTACCTGGCTCGCCACCGCTATTGGCGGTGGGCCCTCATACCGATTGGGCTCCTTCTTTTCGTGGAATACCTGTTCATACCTATCCCATCCCTAAAGATTCCCGAAAGATCCTCTTTTATAGAAGAGATAGCTGAAGATGAAGGAGCCTATGCGGTTGTTGATTACCCATTGGACTACACATATGCTAAGTATTGGCTCTACTACCAAACCCTTCACGGTAAACCCACGGTCGACGGACACGTATCCCGATATTCCGGCGAGACTTACGCATTCCTTGCCAACCAACCGGTTCTCAATGCCCTCTACGAGGGTGGGGAGGTGGCACGATACCTGCCGAGCGGCTTCTTCGACGACCAGCGCGTATCACCCATAATGGCCCTCGGACCAGCTCTACGCCATCTCCAGGGGGCCGGTGTGGAGTACATTATGCTCCACCGTCCTTTCACGACCGAAGAACGTCTAGATCATTTCAAGTCTATTTTTCCGTTGGCGCCAATCTATCAGGATGAATCATTGATCGTATACAATCTGGATCAAACTAGACTCTATCACTTCGATCCCTTCCCCTTGACGATAAGTCCGGATTTCGACCTGGTTCAAGTCAACACCCAGTTGAACCAGGATAGCACGATGCTGGAAATACAGCTTATGGCCAGACTGGCGAGCACGCCGCTGGAGGAAATCGAATGTCTGGCGACTATTGCCGATACAACGGCCGCCATTCCCTTCGTTCCTTTTTCTGAGGGCATTGATTGGCGGGAAGGCGATCTATCCAGGACAACGATACATTTACCTATACCTGAAGACTTACCTGAAGGTCAATACCAATGGGAATTGGATTGCCCGGATGGCACCACGTATACCGGACTTGAGCGCTTATTCTACAGTGCAAATGATCCCTCTCTGCTAATTAGACAGACAGATCTGACATACGGTGATTCAATCCAACTGGAGGGCTACAGGTGGTGGTTTGAAGGAGGGGATCTACACCTCGTTCTCCAATGGCGGAGTCAGGCTAACATCGACCAGGATTACAAAGTATTCGTGCATTTGCTAGAAGAATCAGGCGAGATAGTAAGGCAGAATGATTTCGTTCCCTGCAATTGGGGTTGTCCAACCAGTCAATGGAACATCGGGCAAAAAATAGTTGACGAATCCATCCTGTCACTGGCTGGCTTGCCTGCCGGTGAATACCACCTCGCCATTGGATTATATGACGCGATAAGCGGAGACCGACTGGAAACACGCGACAGCGCCGGTGGGATAATTCCCCAAGCATACTTTATACTTAGTGATACGATTAAGATCGACAACGGATGGTAGCTCTTGTGAACACGGACCAGATTGACCTGTAAGCGAAGAGATTCATCATGTAGCGCGGAGTGAAACATGATCAAGGTATTTGACGTCGCGGAGATGGTAGCCGCGGAAAGAGCTTCCGATGCCGCGGGTAACAGTTACGATGAGATGATGGAGAAAGCCGGCAAGGCCATAGCTGATGCCGCCATCAATCGCTATCCCGTCACCGGTCGCAAAGTGACGATCCTGGTCGGTCCGGGAAACAACGGTGGTGACGGGCTTGTGGCCGGCCGTTTCCTGGCCAAGGCAGGAGCCGATGTGAGTTTCTACATGTACCGGGCCAGAGATCCGGAAGAGGATCAGAATCTAGCCCTTGTCCACGAGATGAACCTGCCAGTTATCCTCGCCGATTTTGACCAACGCTATAGAGCACTCCGTGCCCGTCTCAACATTACGGATATCCTGATCGATGGATTGCTTGGAACCGGTGTAACGCGGCCAATCGAAGGCGATCTAGCTAAGCTGATGAAGCAGGTGAAATCCGCGCTCGCGGAGAGGTCGAGGAGGTTGGATGAACAAAACCGAACGCGGTTGGTCTCTGTTACACAGATCGGATCCGATCCTGGCCAGAATGCAGGCGTTACCGCGAATTCCCAGTCGTTCCGCGATAACATGCCTACCCTCACGGGGCGGCCGATCGTTATCGCCGTTGACTGTCCAAGTGGACTGAACTGCGATTCTGGCGGGCTAGATCCGCTGGCGATCGACGCTGATGTGACGGTAACCTTTGCCGGACCCAAACGCGGTCACTTTATCTTCCCCGGAGCCAGCGCCTGCGGAGAGCTGGTCGTCGCCGATATCGACATCAGTCTGGACTTGCCCGAGGTGGAGTCCGTCTCCGTGGAACTGGCGACGGCTGAGGTGGCAGGTAATCTGCTGCCTGATAGACAAGCGGAGGGACACAAAGGGACTTTCGGTTGGGTGCTGATCGCCGCCGGTTCGTCCAGGTACTGGGGGGCGGCTGCCCTTGCCGGCCGTGCCGCCTACCGCGCAGGCTCTGGATTGGTTGCGCTGGCGGTCCCGTCCCTGATCCTTCCGTCGATAGCAGCCCAGTTACCCGAAGCAACCTACCCCACGATCACAGACCAGTCCGTGCTTGGCGAACGAGCCGCGGTTGAAATCCTTAGCGAAATCAAGATTTTCAAGGCGATGTTAGTGGGACCCGGCCTTTATAATGCGAAGCCTTTCGTGAGTAAACTTCTGGAGAGCAAAGCCAATTTACCGCCCTTAGTATTTGATGCCGATGGCCTTAATATTCTGGCTTCCATGCCCGGTTGGCCGTTGCTTCTACCATCACAGACG
>JAUVOB010000079.1 GCA_030599405.1 Chloroflexota bacterium
CGCCGTGGAGTGGTCCCTCGACTATATAACAATCGCTGAAGCGTTGTGGCTACCCACGGAAACCCAGCTGCGTGAGTCTCTGATGCAGAGCCTTATCGGGAAAGCGCTGCCTATGATCGCGCTTGAATCCACGGCAAAAAGCTGCACCTGTGAATTGACTTTCGAAAGCCAGCCGCTTGCCTTCGAGGCAAAGAACGCCAGTGATGCTTACGCTCGGGCACTTCTATACCTGCTCAAGCAATAGACTGGGATACCACCTGTACGCTGGCAGGGATGGATTTAGTAACGGTAACGATGATAGGTTTTCACAAGTTGGGTTTACAATTCCGGAGTTAGATAGCTATAAGCCCCCTATAGCTACATTATTCTAGGGTCAGGTGAGTCTTCTGGGTTAATAAAAAGGTGCAAGACTGCTCGATCTTCGATCGCTTTGCCTATCTATCAACCTGGTATCCTTCTGCTTCCCAGGCGATTATGCCACCGGACATATTATGAACATTGCCGTAACCAATTTGGCGTAAGTATTCGGTGACCTGCCCACTGCGGTTGCCACTCCGGCAAGTTACAATTACATCCTTGTCCGTGGGAATCTCGTCAAGTCGATTAGGCACTTCGTTCATAGGTATCAGTGTGACCCCTGGGATGTGTCCTTCGTCATATTCCCACTGTTCGCGCACATCGATAACATAGACATCATCTTGATCCTTGATCGAAGCCACGGTGTGGACGTCAACCGCGTCCTGTAGTGTACTGACAAATATCGCAGGCGCCTGGTTCACAGGTGCCTGATCAACTGGAGCGCTTGCGCTTTCCCCGCCGCAGGCAACCAGAAGCAAAGCTAGTATTAAAACACTCAGCAACAACAGCTTTCGATACATCTTTTTCCCTCGTCTTCCTCTAGCACAAGTTGTGCTTAATTAATGATTGATCCTGGGATCTATGTTTCCGGACAGTGCATCGATTCGTGCACATAGTTGCTGCATTGTTCTGCCATAGAAAACTTATAGATTGTAGAATGCGGGGTTATTATCATTCTTGAGCCGCAATCCCCATCACCCTCCTTAGATAGTTATGACATCGGAAAGGTTACATAGACCATGTTGGCCTTTCGAAGGGGTTAGTTTCGTCGAGGTTACCTGGATGATAGCGGCGACTACTGTAAAATTATATCGTTTATCAAATCTATCGCCTATTAGACTGTCTCGCAGGAATCTGCGGTTTGTATTGAACCAGCAAGTAAATGGTCTCGGGAGTTTCCAAATTAACAGCTACAAAATTGGGAAGTCGAAACGGATTTGCGCGAGAATTTCGGAAATAGTCTTGGGTAGAATGCGGGAAATCTCTCGAGTGCCGCGGCGGAAGTAATAATTTCGACTAGCTGCGTAAAACACGGCATTTATTAAGGAGGTAATTGACTTGCGACTCGTAACATATAGATATGGTCAGGACATAAGTCTTGGCGCACGGCAGGGTGAGAGTATCATTGATCTAGCTGCTGTAGCCCCTGATATGCTAACTCTTATTGCCATGGGTGCTGAAGGAATGGCCCGGGCCAAAGAGATTATCGGTGCACCAGCTGTATCTTACCCTGTTGGGGAGGTAGCACTTCTGGCCCCTATCCCGACGCCTGTACGAAATATCATGTGTTTGGGATTGAATTACGCCGAACATGCGAAGGAATCGTACGCCGCCACCGGTCAGCAAGCCGAGTTACCGGAAGTCCCCATCGTATTCAATAAGGCGACAACGACCGTTATTGGACCCTTTGATCCGATCCCCTTCAATCCCCAAGTCTCGACCGCGATCGACTGGGAGGTTGAATTGGCGTTCATCATTGGACGAACGGGAACGAACATTCCTACATCAGAAGCGATGGATTATATTTTTGGATTCACGGTTCTAAACGACGTATCTGCACGGGACCTACAAAGACAGGGTAAGCAGTTCTTCAAGGGAAAGAGCCTCGATGGATCTTGTCCACTGGGTCCTTGGATTCTAACCTTGGATGAAGCACCAGATACGAGCTCTCTTCGTATCACCAGTCGTGTTAATGGAGTGACTAAACAAGATAGCAATACGGCCCACATGATCTTCGATCTTCCTTCGATCATCACCTATTTATCCAAGGGGATGACGTTGTTACCAGGTGATATTATCGCCACCGGCACACCTAGCGGCGTTGGATTTGCCCGGAAACCGCCTGAGTTCCTTCAACCAGGCGATGTGGTCGAATGCGAGGTAGAAGGCATTGGCGTCATCCGAAATGAGGTGGTTACTGCCAACAGTTAGGTTGCGATTATCGTGAATGGAGAGCCTTTCTACCGCAAGGTTCTGCAGGTAGTTTACGATCCCAAAATTCCCTCCGCTGGCAACAGGAATCTGTCCCAAGTATTCGGGTGGAGTAACGTTGACCACTTAGTTAAGGCTTTTATTGCCGATCTAAGAGAGGGGAGTTATGGGATCTGCAATTACCAAATTGCCGATCGAATTGAGCTAAGCGCTTTTCCAGTCAAAGAAGACGGCTACCTCTACTCGGCCGATAGTTACATCCGGTCATGGCGCTCCGGTGAAGGTTTTCACGTTCCTGATTGGGCAGATTACCATCGAATCTTGGACGAGGTTGAAGCCACCGATGGAATCAGAGCCGGAAGCGTGGACGAAGTGTGGCTCTTTGCTTTTCCCTACGGCGGTTTCTATGAGTCTAGGATGGTCGGTCCAGGCGCTTTTTGGTGTAATGCCCCACCTTTGCCCGGCTATAGCGAACTAGAAAGGCGCTTCGTGGTCATGGGATTCAATTACGAGCGTGGCGTAGGCGAGATGTTGGAATCTTACGGCCATCGCGTTGAGTCAATATTGTCCCATGTATTCAGAGAAAAGGATGACAGGGCTAACTTATGGAAGAGATTCACCAGGACGCATATATCCCATCCCGGACGGGCTGAAGTTGGCACAATACACTTTGCTCCGAATAGCCGCCAAGATTACGATTGGGGAAACCTAAACAGGGTGCCCAGCCGTTGCGATACCTGGTACAAGTTCCCAGAACTGGAGGGTCAGCCCCGTCTGGTTGACTGCTACGAATGGGGCAACGGCGACATACGAAAACATCACCTGTGGTGGCTTAGCCACCTGCCCCACGGCGCGGGCGTATTTGACGGCATTTCTCAGAACTGGTGGGAATACGTGATCGATCCGAATAAGGCTAAATAGCTCCACCAGAAGATACATATTCGATCCACCATTATTCCGTCTGGTATAATGTCACCTAGCAAGGTCCAATTGTTGGCTGTCTACCTGATGTAGCCTGCCTTATGCACGCTGCTCCTGAGCAAAGTCTTGAGAATCTGGACTAGGTATGAGAAGATCACTAAATTCCCACCTTCTCCCAATCCAAACGATCCCAAAAGGAGAAAGAATAGATGAGACTTGATTCACAGCAAGTCGGTGACTTGATAAAGATTTCCGAAGAACGAGGTGAAGTTGTTAACTTGAGAGGTCGCGACATTTCCTTACTGGGATTGGTAGAGGCTAACTTAAAAGGGGCAATAGTAACTGACGCCAGATTAGTAGAAACAAATCTAACAGGGGCGATACTTAGTGACGCCGATTTGACTGGCTCGGATATAAGTGAAGCAAGCTTCTTTCAAGCGAATCTACGTGGGGCGAATCTGTCCAATACCTATATGTTTCAAACTACCCTCAGAGAGGCTGATCTGGAGGGCGCCATATTGCGAAACGCCCGACTTAACGGAGCAGACTTTTACGGGGCAAATCTGAATGGGATTGATTTAGAAGGAGCGGAATACAACCAGCGTACACGATGGCCGACGGATTTCGATCCGGAGGCAGCTGGAGCAATATACAAGTGATAGAAATGGCGCCATCTATCCCGTTGGCATTAAAACCTACTAGCCTGTAGGCAGCTCGCATAGTCCAGAGTAAAACCTGGATTCACCATGGCATGCATGTTCTAATGGACAGTTCGGAGCGCTGCGTCAGGCCAGCATATCAATATACGCGTCAACTTGAGGGATAGCCCGCAATCTTTCTTCAAAATACTGGTTGACGAGACCTCCAATATCGGCCTGCATTTCGCGAAGTGTTGCCTCCCATCCGCTTCCAAGCGTCTTTCGGCCGGTCACGTCATCACGAATCCGGATCAGGGACATAACCAGGTCGACCTCGACAGGTCCTTCGGCTGCCGATGTTACATCTCGGATCAGGTCGTCGATTTGTTGAGTCAAGGTCTCCTGGTCAATAACGCCGTCACTCCCTCCAAGATCTACTAAGCCATCTAGCAGAGCAGAAACCTGATAGAGCAACGCGGCGGGTTCGTCGAATAATTCTCGAATATATGCCGCCTCCTCGAACCGTCCAGTGAGTCGAAAGACGTTGTAAAGACGCTTTGCCACCTTACCGTAGTTAGCGTGATCACCGAAGCTATACTTCCGTATCTCCCTCTCAAGCTGGATCACATATTTACGCAAGGCCTCAGGGTCCATCTGTTGGGAGATCTTGGAAAAAAGCGGGATTGAATCAGCGTCGAGATAAACCTCCTGGTAGTAAGGGTCAATAAATCCATCTAGTGGGCGGATGGAGCCATCTGCATCCTCCCAGGTTGCATCAAACATGTTGCTGGCCTTGACGGCACGAGGATGAGCGGGATCGACCAGTACCCAGTCAAGCTTACACCAACCGGGATCCTGGCATGCATAGTTCCAATCGATAGTCATGGGTTCACCATCGGGTGATAAGACATTGAAATGTCCGTCCTGTACCTCAGCCGGTGACCAGGTGATCGAGGAACCAGGTTCGATGGTTTTCCCCGAACGAATAACTCTGTGAGTAAACGTACCAAAGCGAGCTTCTATCAACTGGAAACCGGGTCCTGTGGCCGAGTCATGGACCTTCTCGCGAATAACATCTCCAAGAACTGTGCACGCTTCCTCCCTGCTTCTCGCCTTGATGTTAACCCTTTCAAAGTAATCAAAGTCGCCGGGAAATGTCTGGATATGGGACTGAGCAGAACTACCTGAGAGGGCGATAGCCGTCTCGACATTTGGCCTGTCCTCGAGCTCGACAATGGCCGCAACACGCCGAACGCGATCTAGGTCGGCCGGATCGAAATCGAGCAGCACAACCCTGTGTCCAAAGATTCCACTCTGGTGGTCAATTTGCAGGTTCTGACCGTCGCGATCAAGGGCCGCCATTGTCGTCAGCCACTGGATAGCTTTCTCCTCGTCTATTTCCACTCCGAGCGCCTTGGCAGATTCTATTATCTGTCCAATCTCCTGCTTAGGGTTAGGTACAGGTTGGGAACTACTCATGGAATCAACTCCTTTCTGTTCTGACTTAGACGTATAATAAAACGCTGGGACATCCGATTTGTCAAGATCAGGCCGTCTGTCATTAGGTGAAACGTGCACATGAGAGGTTATGTGAAGACACGGAAATGGCCATAGTCCGAGCCTAATCGGGCAACCCTATAAATTTTACCCTGTATCGACCTATCGCTTTGTCAATAGTAAATCTCTGCTGCAAACCAAGAGATTTGCATTAAGTTTTGCACATTGAATTCGTCGTTCGTTGGAGAAATGTCGATCCAGTTGATGGTTGTCTTGGTACGTGACGAACTTGTGCATGGGACAGAGTACTATAACATACCGCGTCGAGCGCGTGTGTTTTCGTCGTTTTTCGAGCGCCAACGAGAACTACCCAGATCTACATCCGTAGAGGTGATCGCTCAATGTAATGGTAGAAGAGATGCTTAAACAATGAGTACTCCAGTACCGCATTATTGAATTGCCACTTGGCTTAGTACACAGCGTGGTAATGATCATGATTCGCCATTCTCGACCGACAGTTAAGCTCGTATTAGCCCCTGCTATCCATAGATACGAAGGAAATCCATGATAAGTGATTTACAAAACTGGCTTGCGCAAAACCCTAATGCAGCCGATTTGCTTGAGATCTTGGGCGTTCTGCTGCTGGCGGTCCTTTCCTATGTCTTTACTTACCGGCTCCTGTTGCGTGGATTGATCTACCTCGCAGGGCGCACGGAATCCGGATACGACGACATCGTTTTAGCTCGTCTGAAGCCGCGCAGGTTTTCCCTGATTGCACCGATGCTTATCCTTTACTATTTCGCCTACCTAGCTCCAGAGCCGGATGTGGAGAAGGTGATTGGTAACGCGATGCTTCTTGTCATCTTGTGGCTGCTCGTTCTCACCTTCAACAGTTTGTTGGATGCAATCAACGACATCTATGAGGCACGCAAGGAGTTTGCCGGGGTTGCCATTAAGGGCTACCTCGACCTAGTTAAGATCGTCGCCTTCATTGTAGGCTTTATCCTGAGCTTCTCGCTATTTACAGGGGAATCACCGATCGCGCTTCTTGCTGGATTAGGCGCCATTACAGCGGTTCTGTTGTTGATCTTTCGCGATACGATTCTGTCCTTGGTCGCCAGCGTCCAGATATCGTCCAACGACCTGATCCATGAGGGGGATTGGATTGAGGTACCTGATTACGAAGCCGATGGCGAGGTCATTGACATTAGCTTACACCAAATAAAGATTCAAAATTGGGATAAGACGATCTCGATTGTACCTACCCATAAAGTGCTTGAGGTCGCCTACAAGAACTGGCGTGGTATGAGTGAAAGTGGAGGTCGGCGAATAAAGCGAGCAATCCACATTGATATGACTAGTATCGGCTTCTGCGATGAGGTCACTCTCGAGAGATTCAGACAAATCAACCTTGTAAAAGATTTCC
>JAUVOB010000134.1 GCA_030599405.1 Chloroflexota bacterium
CCCGTCAGCGCCCCCCGGCCCGGCGCCCCCTACCCGCGCGTCTCGGTCCCGCCCCGGGGGGGCGGCACCGGTTGGGGGGCGCCATTCAACAGGGGATTCAGGTCCCAACTCCGCCGGACGAAACAAGGAGGCCTGGGATGGCCTGATTCCTGTGCTGGCAGAGACAGGCGTCTCAGTTCGAACTATGGTCGGCGTCGGTTGAGGAATGCTGTCTCTGCCATCGATTTCGGTCGTGGTCGATGGCGACGGTGTAATCGTAGAAACAGTGGTCGGTAT
Organism: Chloroflexota bacterium; assembly: GCA_030599405.1. Taxonomy (GTDB): domain Bacteria; phylum Chloroflexota; class Anaerolineae; order Promineifilales; family Promineifilaceae; genus UBA11865. The sequence goes on from JAUVOB010000134.1 coordinate 277, forward strand.
CCGACTGGCCTCCTGCACCTTTGTATTCGTCACCGCAACCTGGGCAGAAGGTTGGACGGTCTCCGCGAGCCGAGAAGGATCGGATGGCGTAACTGCCGGTTGATTTTCGAGGGAACAACCGGCGAGTAGAATGAGCAGTGAGATTTGGGCGGCAACTATGGCCCAATACAATTGTCTAGGGATATCCGCCAACCATCGATAGCTCATCGACTGTGAAAATCTCCAATAGAGCTTCGTCAAACGTCAATCCCTGGCGGTTTTCAAAATGCCAGTAACGGATACCCTGAAAATAAGTGCGCCAATTTTGCGCCCCAGGAACTCTCGTCCAGCCGTAATCCTCAGCCAGGGCCGTGAAATCTACGTAATAGCCAACGGGCGGCTCTTCTTTCCACTTACCTCCCTGGTCATAGTAATGTGGATCCTCCCCATAACGTGCCTGAAAATCCCATGGTCGCTGTCGCAGAGGTTCACCTTGAGTCCCATCCTGCAACGCCGTCTTAAGATAAACACGCCAATATGTCTCGTTTCCCCGGTCTTCGCGCACAATTTCCACCTGGGGATCGACCGATATTGGGTACCGATAATAGAAGTCGAAAGCGCGCCCTGTTTTGTTCCAGCTATCGGCCGGTTCTCCAGGCAACGGTTTAGAAGCCAATGCGTCGTACATATTATCGACGCGCCCTAGAAAATCCCAACCCGCCTCATCGATTATCCGCTGGCGCAGAGCCGCGAATGATTGGTCGACCCTATCGCTTAGATAGGGTGCGGGTGCGTCGACGTCTACTTCGAATAGCAGATAGGGAGGTACCCCATCCGCATTTGCAGTCACTTGCTCATTGAATAACGGCGCTTCTCCGTCCACGATGGATTGGTCGAGCCTTTCTCCAAGCTCAGTTGGCAGGGCGATCTGTGACCAGTCGCTATCCCCAAGATAGACGTCGCTAACGTATACTTGCGGGGCCGTGTTCCAGACGTCTAGACTGCTAGCGATAAGATAGAACTGGTCGTAGTTCTGATGAATGTAGACAAGGCTGTTGCCATCGGGCGACCAACTTGGATGGCGTCCTTGTCCAACGCTCTCGGCCGGACCGGTAGGTTGGTAATTCTCAAGCCGCTTAACATAGATGACCTCGTACCCATCGCTCACATCGCCATAGGCCAGATATTGCCCATCTGGACTGAAGCTCGGGTCATCCTCGTATGCGTCAGGGGATGCCGTTACATTCATTGCACCACTGTCGCTTAAGGTATTGAGCGACATTATGTAAATGTCTTTATTGCCACTACGCCAGCTGGTAAAGGCAATGTGTCGCCCCCTTGGTGACCAGGCCGGCGAGAAATCCTGAGCAGCGTGCTCCGTAAGCCGGATGGGTGAACTTTCTCCGTCAGCCTGGATGAGATAGAGATCAAGATTCTTGTCTTGGTACGATTCATAGACAAGCCATAGTCCATCCGGCGACCAGGTCGGCGACCCATCATAAGCCGGGTTGTCAGTGAGACGATTAATCTCGCCGGTTAGCAGATCCAGCACATATATTTCCCAGTTGCCTTCACGGTGAGATGAGAAGGCAAGATACCGTCCGTCTGGACTCCAGGCGGGATCTCTATCATCTGAGCGATGACTGGTAAGCCGTATCGGCTCGTCTAGACCAATCATGAGGACGTGTATGTCACTGTTTCCTTCGTTACGCAATGTAAAAGCAATGCCGCCAAATCGAAGAGGATCATGGATAGTCGACTCCACCTCGCTACTCGAAGTGGTGGGCTGAGGTTCTTCCGTCGGTTCGGGCGATGGAGATGGCGTCGAGGTTGGGGAAGGTGAAGGCGTAGATGTTGGCCTGTAAGTTGGCGTGCTACTGGGTGTTGGAATCGGGGTGGATGTCGATATATCTTGTGCCGATACAGCGCTAACCACCGGATCACCATTATCGGGTTCCCTGATCTGACCTGACAGGAATCCGATTACCACCAGGACCCCTGTCGTTACAATGGCGGTCGTAAAGCGATTAACGCGACGGGGCTCCCGGATCAAATCAGATAGATCAGATATGGGATCGCTATCCGGCTCTTCTTTCGCAACGGACTGAGGCTGGATATTTTCTAGGCGCTTTCGCATCCTCTGCCGCTGAGATGGCAACCACGGTGATAGCTTGAGACTTAATTGGTCCAGAATGCGGGGTGGGAAGCTGAGTGGAGTCCGGATCAGCGAATAGATAGTATCCAACATCCGCCTTGCTAAGAATCCAAGGCGGCGATGCAGTTGGTCTACAAAGCGCTCGAGGTGGAACCGTAGAGCCAACATCCGACGGCCGGCCTGTCCTAGTCGTTCGCCCATCTCGATTTCAGTGTAACATGGCCAAGGACTATGTCAAATAAGCCAATGGTACGGTTGATCCCGCGGTTGATTTGTTCGTCCACCAATCCTCTAAGAAACCTGATCGGTAATGACCATTTGTTCATTAACCAACTCAGGCATGTACTATTGCGGACCGCTTATGCGTGGGTAGCGGATGATGATCTGAATGGTTGCATTAGGCAAGTTTGCGATCAAGAGAACCATCGCTTGCATGTTAACTTCGTGCCAATGTAAAATCGCCTGCGTCCTTCCGGGTGCTGGCAGGAGGTCGTCAACAGGGAGTATCTGCCATGAAAGACTCACCGATATCGATTCAATTCGGCACGTATGCTGAATGATGGTCTGTCCCGGAAATCTACATCCCAAGTAGTTCCTGAATGCGATTAGCAGCAGGCAAAAAGAGGGATATCATTGGTGACAGAATTCCTCGGTCTACATATCTGTCTCAAATACGTCTTAAATAGAACGGGCCGCTTGACATAACAATATTAACATTGATGGTTTTGATGGGAGTGATGACTATGAACGGTGACTCTACACATTTGGTTGTAGCTACATTTCACGAGGAGAAGAGGGCGAAGGATGCGTTTAAATCCCTCAAGAAGGCGAAGCGAAACAAGGAGCTCACTTTCCAGGATGCGGCCGTTGTCAGACGAGATGACAAATCCCGTCTTCATATCCAGGAGACAGGCGATATCCAACCGGGTGAGGGTGCGGCGATTGCCGGAGTCCTGGGCGCTGCCCTAGGTTTGCTGGCTGGACCGGCCGGTGTGGTCCTCGGTGGGACCTTGGGAGCCATGATTGGCGCGGTTGCCTCGGCGTCCGATTCGGGCATCTCAGACTATCGTCTAGAGAACATCGGAGATAGGCTCATGCCAGGGACATCGGCGATACTTGCGGTTGCCGGTAGTGTCGATATCGAGGAAGTTGAACAATTCCTCTTGTCACACGGAGCGGACGTCATCTCTCAAGATATTGATCCGGACATCGCCTCTCTAATGGAGGCAGGGGACGAATAATAGCAATTTCAGCATTACAGGTGCGCGCTTGACAGGTTTAGAACGGTACCTAGAAGAGCCAATTAATGCCATAACCCATCTGTTTGGCGCCATAGCGTCTCTTATTGGGCTGGTTATCCTGTTACTTCTGGCTCATGGTGACCTGGGAAAAAGCATATCCCTGGCCATTTATGGTTCCAGCATGGTCGCTCTCTATACTGCTAGCTCTCTTTTTCACGGTGCCAAATTAGCGGGTGACGGACGCAATTGGCTAAACAGGCTCGATCATGCGGCCATTTTCCTGCTAATCGCGGGGACTTACACGCCAATCGTTTACAACCTGTTCCCAATACAATGGCGCTGGCAGATCCTGGTCGCCATCTGGATGGTAGCTTTTACCGGTATGGCTTACAAGCTATTGAGCTCTCAGATCCACGGACTCTTTAATGCTTCTATATACCCTGTGATCAGCTGGGCGGGAGTCGTACCGGCTTTGCTTGCCTACCGAATTGGGCCCTTAGTTCCTCGAGCAGGCTTGCTACTCCTGATTCTCGGTGGGCTGGTGTACATGATTGGCTTCGTAATTTACTATCGCCGGTGGCCTAATCCATGGCCCGGTGTCTTTGGCCATCACGAGATCTGGCATATCTTTGTCATGGGTGGGAGCCTCCTACACTACCTTTTTGTGCTGTTTTTCATCGCCCTTAAGTAGGGCATAATCTGAAGCTCCATAATCTCGTTTGAGCAAGGCGTAACAAATCAGGTCGTTATAGCGTCCCTTGAAGAAGGCGTAGTCGCGGAGCAAACCCTCCTCCTCGAAGCCTAGCTTCGTTAGCAACCCTACTGATGCGCTATTTCCAGGAATCACAAGAGCCTGAATGCGATTAAGCTTTAGGCTTGAAAAACCATAGTGGATCACCAGCCGAAGGGCTTCAGTCATGATGCCCTTTCTCCAATACGGTCGAGCCAGATCATATCCTATCCCTCCCTGTGCATTGTGTTGGCTGAATACATAGCCTACAGAGCCAATGATGACGTTGTTCGCCCGCTGAGCGATACCCCAACGGAGGCCTTCACCTCTTTCAAAGCGTGAGCGTTGCCGGCGGATAAGTTCAGTCGCCTGCCGAATGTCGTCGAAGGTGTCCAAATCGTAGAACCGGGTTACTTCTTCCTCCACGTAAATCCGGTAAACAGCCTCGGCATCGGTGGGCACCAGCTCTCTTAAATGAAGATTAGCCGTTACTAGTTCGGGAAAGGTCGTCATCGGTATCTGTATCTGGTTGATCATGGTCATTCTTATCCTATGATGGGCGGATATCTCCTGGATACCTTCACGCTTCAATCATATTTATGCATAGCGCGTAATCCAACAACAACTATAACTTTACATAAATGACCAGGGGTGTCTCCAAGCCAGAACTCAAATTTGTTTAACATGGCAAGGTGTTAAATACGAATCCATGCAGCAGTGAGGAGAAACCAATCGCGGAAATGCACTTTACATAAAGCGTTCATGCCTGCACTGTACGACACATTTGTAAAAGTTTCCTGTCAAATTGAACAAAGTCTTTCGTTTGCAATCCAAGGTTAGTCTATCTCAAACGATAGAGCGTTATGTCAATATAATGCGATTCTCTCTCCCTTGCGTTAGGTTAAGACCACGGAGTTAATGGTCGTTCCTGTAATTCGTCATCCACGTATAGGTCGATCTTCTCGTTGAAGAAGCAGAGCATGCCCTTAATCTTCGCCGCTTCCGCTATAGGATCCTTATAAGCCCACACAAGGTTGCGGTAACTCTCCCCTGCAAGGTTTATGGA
>JAUVOB010000075.1 GCA_030599405.1 Chloroflexota bacterium
ATAGAACCTATCCAATTGGAACGCGATCTCCGCCCCTTGGTCTATCGCTATTACGGCCCTGATAAGGGCGACCAATTTCTGGAAAGCTTGGGAGGGGAATCGGCCGGCACAGGGGACATTCTCATCCGGATGAAGCCTGAACGATGGCTCACTATGGTTGACTCGAATGAGTAGTTGACGTGGCATGGCAGGATCGACTTCGAAAGCGAAGTAGAAAACCCCTAGTTGCCGATTATTTTAGCGCGAGGTTTGACCTACACCGGATCGATTCGGCAAGCATCTGGACACCCCCTACCGCCGGTCGGCGACCAGCCTGATGCCGGTCCGGCCCAACGTTTGCCCTAACAAGCATGGACCGGGTGATGAGAAACGCTCATGTCCCCGATGATCGCATGATGGGCGCAAGCCAAACTCGCACCTGGTACAGGCTATCAGTCTTTCAAGTACGGCCGTCCGAGGGCTTCAGGTTTCGCGGCGCCCCACCTGCTCCTAAACCACTTGGTTGACATGAGCAACAACACGCCAAGGGTTATGATAAATGGAATCATCCGCCATATATATCTGGATAAAACTCCGGGGAGTACAAGCTGGGGATTTAGCGACAGCTGCCACATGGTTCCGAAAAGCAAAGAACCGGCCAGCAGTATAATAGGATTCCACATGGAGAAAAAGACGAGGGCCAGGGCGATGAATCCCCAACCCATTAAGAAATTGTAGCTCCAGACCGGATTGTAATCTAGCGAGTATATAGCGCCCGCAAACCCCATGAGCATCCCGCCGGTGATAACGCACAGATAACGAGTTTTAGCGACATTAATTCCCGAGACCTCGGCCACGGTTGGATTCTCTCCCACCGATCTTATTCGCAACCCCAAGCCCGTCTTAGCTAATACAAACCAGATGATAACCGCCAGAGCGATGCCGACATAAAAGAAGGGCGAGAGACCCAATATGGTGGGAATCCGGTCCAGTCCGAGTGGACCTGTGAATGGCGAACCGATGTAAGTCGTCAGTCCAAAGCCGAGGATCCAGATCCCCATCCCACTCACGACTTGATCGCCTCCTAAGGTGATGGAGAAGAACCCATGCAGTAGGCCAAGCAGTCCCCCGATCGCAATGCCGACCAGAAATCCTAATACGTAGCTTCCAGTGGATTGAGCGGTGACGAAACCAAGGGTGGCGCCAAATAGCATCACGCCCTCAATTCCTACATTTATGATCCCGGAGCGCTGTCCGAGTAGTTCGCCCAGAGCTGCCACGAGAAAAATCGTCGAGGCGTCAAGACTTCTACTGAAGAACTCCCACATCTATGCTCTCCTTGCTAGTTCTTTTCCATACGATCGTGTAGCGATAGAAGAATTGAAAGGCCACGAGCGTGATCATCAATACACCGAGTAGCGCAAAATCCACGCCGAAGCTCATGCCGAGTTTTCCCTGGACGAACCGGCCGCCGATGGACAATCCCCCAAAAAGCAGGGCAATGGGGATCGCGGCTAATGGATTTCCCTGGGCAATCAGGCCGCAAATGATGCCGTAGAAAGCCAGATCGCCAAACAGTCCATAGTTGCGGGCGATCTTATAAACACCGGGAACGGCCGCGAAATAATGATACCCGGCCAAGCCCGCCAGCGCGCCGCCCATAATAAATACTGACAGAGGTATTAGGAGCTTGCTAATTCCGGCATACTCCGCAGCAGCCGGATTTTGACCGTAGGCCCTGATTTCGAAGCCGATCTTGGTCTTGGCAAACATGAAAGCTATCAGAAGGCCAACACCGAGGGCGACAAATATCGTGAAAGGAATATCTGCGATCAGCGGAGCACGAAGATAGGTAGGTAAATCAAAGCTCTCACCCCTTCCACCGGGATTCATGAAGGGCCCACCATCCTTGATCATGAACGAAACAAACCAGAAGGTCATGAAATTCAACATCATTGTCACCACTATCTCATTGATGTTGTATTTGCCTTTGAGGAACCCGGCGATCGACCCTAGTCCAGCGCCCCCAAGGGCGGCCGCTGCCATCATTAATGGTATGACGATCAGCGATGAGATGGGCGTGGAATCAAACTCATTTAAACCAAGAATGAATAGGACAGCGTATGCGGCCAATGTTCCCGCATACAGCTGCCCGGTCATCCCAATATTCCAGAGACCAGCACGATAGGGAATGATGAAGGCATAAGTGCAAAGCAACAGGAAAATGAATCTACTGATGGTCAATGGCAAGCCGAAAGGATTGGCGAACGCGTAGGAGAAGATCTCTTTGTAGGCGGTCAAGGGATTAATCCCGGCTAGGATAAAGACAAAGCCAAACAAGATCAGGGCGACTATTATGGCCAACATAGAGATGGATGCCGCTTGCCAGCTCGTTAAGACACTCCGTTTCTGGAGCCTTAGCCGGCGACTACCGATCTTCATACTTCTCCCCGGCCGGGCTTATTCCGGCCATCATCGCCCCCACGTCCTCTCGTTTTGCCCCGTCGCCGGGGAGGATGCCCATCAGCGTTCCCTCGTAGATAGGCGCCACCCAATCGCTCAAAGAGAGAATCTCGTCCAAATCTTCAGAGATAAGTAAAACGCCAGCCTTCTTTTCCTTGGCCTCGATGAGTTTATTTCGGACAAATTCTGTCGCCCCGATATCCAAACCTTGGGTAGGCAAGTCGGCGATCACCAGACGAGGATTGCGAGAGAGTACGCGAGCCAGGATTAGTTTTTGCAGGTTCCCCCCAGATAAGTTCTTGGCCATTACCTCTGGGCTAGGAGCGACTACCCCGTATTCGGAGATGATTTCCTTTGTCAAATCGCGTATTCACTTGTGATCCAAGGTACCACGATGGTAATAGTCATCGTCAAAGTAGTAGTTAAGCGTTGTATTGTCGACCAGCGAAAAATCGGCGATGGAACCCACGCCGATGCGATCAGCCGGGATATAACCAATTCCAAGCTGCCATCTTTTACTGCTAGATTCAGAGGTGATATCCGTATCGTAAAGGAACACCTTGCCACTCTCGGCCTCTCTAAGACCGGCGAGCACTTCTACCAGCTCCCGCTGTCCGTTTCCCGAAACCCCAGCGATGCCAAATATCTCGCCTTCACTGATCGAGAAAGACACGCTGTTTAAGGCCTGAAAATCTTTATCGCTCAGGGCTGATAGGTTTTCCACCCGGAGTATCTCTTCGCCTCTTTCTACCACCTTGCGCTCAGTTCTGAATATAACATCTCGACCCACCAGTTCCTCGGTCAAGCTCTTCTCGGTCGCCATCTCCGTGCTAATACAGGACACGACCTCCCCCCGTCTGAGAACTGTCACCCTATCGCTTATCCTCAGCACAATCGGGAGTTTATGGGTTATGAAAGGAACGATCGCCAGGTTGTTTTGGGACATCGCTTCGATAGAAGTAAGTAGTTTTTCTGTTTCGAGTGGGGTTAGGGCGGACGTCGGTTCATCCATGATAAGAACCTCTGCCCCGCGATAAAGAGCTTTTAGAATTTCGACAGCCTGCTTCTCCCCTTCAGAGAGTTGCCAGACTTTTGCTTTCAGATCGACCGTGAAACCATATTTATCACAGAGATAGTCAATCTCTTGTGATGCTCTCTTCAGGTTTAGTATCCTTCCGGCTTTGGGGTGCCCGAGGATGATGTTCTCGATCACAGAATGAGCGGGGATCAGTTTCCGATGTTGGTGCACCATCCCAATTCCCAATTCAATGGCGTCCAGCGGGGACTTGAAATCGACGCGCGTCCCTCCGACGAAAATCTCTCCTTCGTCAGGACGATACTGGCCGAAGAGGACCTTCATCAGGGTTGTTTTTCCCGCGCCATTTTCGCCCAGGATGGCGTGAATCTCACCAGCCTTGATCTCGAAGTCGATTTTATTGTTGGCGACAACCCCAGGGAATCTCTTGGTGATTCCTCTGGCTTCTAAGACCACATCGCCGCGCTTTAAATCGTCCAGCAGCACATTATGCCTTTACTCTTCACCGGTAACTTTGGATGGATCAGGTGGCAGCCGTATTGCTACCCCCACGGGTTGGGGATACTCGAAGAGAGCGGATTCACCACTTCTTTGATAGTTTCCTAGACCAGGTGAGCAGCAAGAATCAACATCTATCTATGAGGCTCCCGAACCTGGGATTTGTCCCCGACATCCGGGAGCCTCCTGTCTATTGGTTGTGATAGCGGTCACTAGAAATGGCGATCCTTGTGGATCAACGACGCACTATTACTCTAGGATCTCCACGCCTTCCACATCGAAGTTGAATAGCGACAGTAGCCACTCGGCCGTTGGCATCTCACCTGCGGGTTTGACCTCTGTCCCTGCTGCGGGAACCGGCGTGCCATCTAGGTCTAAGCCAGTTCCGTTGCTGACAAAGGCGTGCTCGGTGAATGGATCCCATTCACCGTCGATCATCTGTTCCCTTCTCTGTTCGATGAGCTCAACGATCTCGTCAGGAACTAATGGTCGCGCCGAAGGGCTGATAGCCTCAATGCCAACCTTGTTATCGTTCATGATATCAACTGTCGGGACCTCGGTGCCATCGGCCAGAACCATCGAATCGTTCATTCCCAAATAGAGAACGGTCTCGGGGTTATCTTCACCTGCTACCCATTCACTGAGCATATGCTCGTAGAGGACTTCCCACCGCGTGTCGAATGATACGGCTACCGTATCGGTGTCGGACCAACCATAGTGCCCTACGATGTCCATGTCCTTGCCAATGAACCAGATGCCCTGTTCTTGTGCGACGTCAAGCGGAGAGCCAGAATCCGTTTGCTGGGTCAGGACGTCGACGTCATATTGGGTAATAAGGGTCTCTGCGATGTCTCGTTCTTCTGCCGGCAGGTACCAGTCGCCGACGTATTTCACGTACACGGAGATATCTTTATCAAGCATCTCGGCCGCATCCTGCACTCCGAGGATAAAGCCATTCTGGCGCCTGATGACCTGAACCGATGGGAAAGCCGAAACGATACCGATATTACCGGTCTCGGTCAGCGCGCCAGCGAGAAGCCCTTCAAGATACAAGGCCTGATATTGCCTGGGGAAAAGCCTGATGAAGTTCCTTTCGGTTGACAGATCGCTGGCGATTATCGAACCAAAATAGACATCCGGGTACTTCTCGGCGATATCTTTCAAGGGCAACCCCATGAATTCTGCATTGCCAATGACAATGGTAGCCCCATCAGATATTAACTCTTCAGCGTAAGGTACCGTAAGATCTGGACCAACCTCTTCTCTGAAGACGTATTCGACATTTGGATACTTCTCCGCGATTCGTTTCCCAGCGCGATCATGAGCCCCAGACCAGGTCGTTCCTTCGATTACGCTGAAATGTTCGATGGCAAGGGTCGCACTCGCGTCATCTGGAACTTCCGTATCCGATTCCTGTGAACACATCGTCGTTCCAAGCAACACAATCACCATCATTAATGCAATCAGGATCGCTCGGAATGTGAAACCATGTCTCAAGGGAAATAACTTAGCGATCATCTATCCTCCTCCTTTTTCTTACGCGTTGCTCGTAGTGACGCAACCACATAATTTTCGGGCTCCCGCTGTTGTCACCTTGGCATCCAAAACCCCACCATCGAAGCGAATCAATTCTAAAGGAGTATTGGTGACTCGTCAGTTAATTTGGCAGGACGGGGATTTCCAATGCGGACTGTCCCATCGAGGATCGGTTCAAAATAGCCTGACCTGTTGGAAGGGAGTAGATTCAACCAAAATGCGGCCTGCGTATTCTGGTAGTGTAAGACGCGATAACCTGATAGTAACCAAGTATTACCGTCGGCGAATATTGGCTGATTTACTTACCAGCAAACAGTTAATCGAGGAATAAAGGCGATGGCACGATCGGCCACTAATTGTTAACTCCACCCAGAGCGCTGTTGCCTTATCGCCAAGAACAGATGATATGCCCAAAACAAATCAGCTTGGCAGCTGGTCAATCTAGGTCAAACCGCGACATATGTATAGGACTGCTCAAGCCAGCATAAGGTTCGGCGTCCGATTAGTGGTAGAACTAATCTCGTCGGCATAGCCGCGAGATTGGAACCATCCGCTGACTGTACATGTAAGGTCTGGCGTCGTTAATGACTGAACAGTGGTCAGATAGAGAGATATCGGCTATAGTTGGTTCAGACAGAACAGGCCATTCACTTGTCCAAGTGTATCAACACTGGCAGGTGAGCAATCAGCATCAATTCCCGCACTTCAGTCAGCTATTCGCCCAATTTATCTGGTCTATCAACTCAATATATGTCTTAAGGCTCGCGATATCCGGATGCCTCTTGGCACTCGTTGTGGAAACTTATTTAGGGCGATTCATTGGGGGCAGCTCCCGGTAGCCTTTGCATTAAGCCGATAACCCAATAGAGTGATCCAATACAATAGCAGTCTGAGTAAATATCGGCTTAGCGAGTTTAACACATCCCTTAAGGAGAAATTACAGATGAGTGAATCTATGGAAACCGTCATTGTCGGTGGCGGGCAGGCTGGTCTGGCCGTCAGTTATCTTTTGACTCAGCAGGGTCGACAAAACATCATTTTGGAAAGGGCGGACAAAGCGGCCGAAGCCTGGCGCAATCATCGCTGGGACTCGTTCACCTTCGTGACCACAAATTGGACGATTCAGTTGCCTGGAGCTGAGTATTCAGGTCCTGACCCGGATGGCTTTATGCCGCAAAAAGACATCATTACCTACTTTGAGGAATACATCAATAAATACAAGTTGCCGATTCGGTACAACGCCGAGGCAATTTCAGTTGAAACATCAGTGCCAACATGGTGAACGGGATCAAACAACTTCATTCAAGTGAATACC
>JAUVOB010000328.1 GCA_030599405.1 Chloroflexota bacterium
AAGCATTGACAAATACGCCGGAGCCAACAGCCTCAGCGACCATCGTTCCAACCACGCAGGTGGAGCCGACATTTACGGCCACACCGCGAAGCGTTGAATTGCCGACTCAGACGCCTTCCACTGTGCAATCGACGCCGACCGTCATACCAGTTCAGTCAACGCAATCTGAAGGCAATAACCAGCAGCCCACTGAGGTCGAAGAAACGGCTACATCCCCAAATCCCAGCAGGCAACCAACGATATCTTCTCCAGTTGTTTTGAATAGTGAAACTAACAATCCAGAGGGTGGGGATCAACAGACAACTGAAGTTGCCCTGGACACAATTGCAGAGCCGGTGGCTGCTGAGAACCTTCAAGACTCTTCTCCCAACAGCGTTGGTGAGCAAGCCCCATCAGGAATCGGTGCCCAGAGCATTGGTAATGGCAATCCACGGTCGATAGAGGCAGACAATTCGGCAATCGAAGGCGATAAAACATCAGCGAGTACATCCACTCTGGCACTGATCATTTTGGTCGCCGCTGTATTGCTGGCCTTAGGCGGTGGTATTGCCGTTTGGCTAATGCTGAAACCACAGGTAGCAGACCACGATAATGAGTAAACAGAGAAGCATCGTTCTGATCGGCCTGGCTATCCTGACTCTCATCTTCTTCTCGGCCGCAGCTTACGCCTTTTTCGGAAGCCGTTTGGGCAGTAGAGATGAGCATACTATAGAGCCTCTACCGCTAGGTGAAGTACCTCAAGCATTACGAATCAGCGTAACAGAGCCTGGAATCGTGTCCATAAGCGCGGAGCAGTTGAGCGAGAGCTACTTACCGATCGGTGTCGTATCACCAGATTCCCTTTTCATTACTCGCAATGGCGAGCCAGTGCCCTTCTACGTTAGCGGAGATGGAAGGGAAGCGAAACTTTATTTCTTCGCTCAGGTGATCACAGATTCCTTAGACGCCCCTGCTGTGTATTGGCTAGGACCCGGACAGGGTGAATCGATGGAGCAAAGAGAGGCTGCACCCGCTGGTCCAATATCTGAAGTTGGTACAGTAACCAAACGCTGGGAAGAGAATGAGATCTTTCTCGCCCAAGCCAGCGGGGACGATGTATGGTTGGGGAAACTTCTCTTTGCACCAAGCAGTCTTGACGTACCGCTTAACGACATCCATCCAACGGGTGGTCCCGGGGTACTTATCCTCAGGATTTGGTCAAACAACCAGGCTCGCAACGATCCAGATCATCACGTTGAGCTAGCCCTAAATGGTCATCCACTTGCCGATCACTTCTGGGACGGGATCAAACAGGAAACGATCACCTTTGATATACCGGACGGCATCTTAAACAATGAGGGAAATATTTTGACGATAACCGCTCCCGGTGACACAGGTGCAGCCGGAGAAGCGCTCTACATTGACTGGATCGAACTAGAATACGAAGCTAATCTTGAAGTTGATGATGGCGCCCTCACCTTTGAGAGTGGCAGTAGAAATATGAAAGCTTCGGGTGTTGAAGACGATACTCTGGTGTTCGACATCACTCAAGAAGAAAAGCCTGTCGCTCTTAAAGACGTAGAGATTAGAGGAAAAGAGCTGCTTTTCTCGGGCAACGGACAAGAAAGTAGATACCTGATATTGAACCCGGATGGTGTTATCCAGCCTGAGATAAGCCTGGTGCCGCAACGGCAGCCGTTAACCGAGTCTGGTCGGGGAGCTGATTACGTGGTCATCATGGCAGAGGTAGAGGGATTTGATGAGACGATACAGCCGTTGTTAGATTTCCGGCGGAGCCAAGGTCTGAAGGTTGAAGCACTCCAGGCAGGACAAATCTTTGATGAATTTGGATATGGACGCGCGACTCCTGAAGCCTTGCGGGATTTTCTTCGCTATGCCACGGAGAACTGGGATCCTGCTCCAAAATTCGCCCTCCTCGTCGGAGACGCATCCTATGATCTCTACGATTACACCAATGGTAAAAACAAAAATCTACTTCCGACTTACCTGGTCTACACGGAGTTCGCGGGATACGTTGCCAGCGACACCTGGTTCACTTTGTACGACGACGACGTGCTCGCACCTGCCATAGCTCTTGGTCGTTTCCCAGCACAGTCAGCAGAGCAGCTAGACACGATGGTTAAAAAGACATTGGCATATGAGCGTTCGGTCGATTCAGAATGGCTGGAAAGAGCCCTTCTTGTAGCGGACGATGAGCCAGCTTTCGATGAAGCATCCGATGATCTTGCCGACAATCTTGTCGATATCGGCTACCAAACCCAGAAACTTTATATGACCGAAAATGAGAACGTTCATGATGCCATAGTCAGCGCCCTGAATCAGGGAGTTGGCATCATTAACTATATTGGACATGGCAGCGTGGAAGTTTGGGGCGATGAGCGTGTTTTCCAAGCTGAAGACGCCGAGATATTGATAAATGGCGAGAGATTACCCATCTTCACTACATTCACCTGCCTTAATGGGTACTTCAATCACCCAGATGTAGATGCCCTAGCCGAGACATTAATTTGGGCTGAAGATGGTGGCGTCGTGGCGGCAATAGCCCCTTCTGGACGCTCTCTGATCAGCCAGCAGTTACCTTTAGCAGAGGTGTTTTTTGACCGATTACTCTCCGGTGAGGCCGTTACACTAGGTGAGGCACTACAGATGGCGAAGTTAGCCGGCTCCGGCGACGAATTCTTGAGCGATGTCATCCACACCTTCAACTTGCTCGGTGATCCCGCCCTTGGATTCCGTGTACCATCCGGGTAGTCAGATATAGATCAGAAGCATTTTGTAGGCTATCCCTGCTGACATGGGAGCCTCTGAGAGCCAAAAGCAGCAATCCATTCTATTGCGACTTGACAATGCTAATTCTGTTCGCTATGCTTGGTGATATCTATGCGAAATAGAATGAGCTTGTGATGGAGGTTCTGATGGATAGTTCATGGCAGAATCCACTTTTTCCAGATATTACACCATCAGCAGATGAATCACCGCCCCTACCCCAAGATGCATCGATTAAGGCAGCCCTTGACGGCTATCAACATTACCTGGAGAGGGAAGCGGTAAATCGAAATACTGGATTACCCTTGAGCGAGAATACAC
>JAUVOB010000358.1 GCA_030599405.1 Chloroflexota bacterium
ATCTTCGAGTCGAGAAGCGACGATTCCCCCCACTGTAGCGGCGTTTCGATACGTATTCGGACCCGCGCGGTGGATTCCATCTACCAGCAATGATCCAGGTCCTTTTGTGGATTCAAGGCTACCGGATAGAACAACATCAGTGATAAATCTTCTCAAATCGGTCAATCTTGTCATTGCACCCACGGTCAATGATCCCGAGCCGTATTCAAGCTGATCCAGACCCAGATCCTGAAGATCAACAACCGCACTATTGGTTCCATTGGCAAGCAGCATTGTTCCCCCGGCAAGGGGCTTCGTATCTGGTTTGCTTAGCTGTCCCAATGCTTCTTCCAGACTCCTCGGACGGTGATAGGAAGATGGTTTCTTAGGCATTTCGTAATCATCCTTTTTAGCAAATCAATTGCTCGTGAGATCGAACCGCCTATAATTAAACCATACGGTTGCGTTTTGTGACAACCGTCCTTGTCGAACACCCCTGGAGACTACATTCGGATGAATGGGCACATCGCACGATCCTTGACAAGACCACTCTCTCAGCGCGTGTCGATTCTGCTTGTAGCCCTGCTGGCCCTCGTTATTCTCGGATTCTATACTGTTACCGATATCAGTAGAGTGACCGATAATCATCTTCTCAATGGCAGTGATTACGTTGGGTATGCCGTTTGCCATCGCATAACGGAGAGATCATTTACTATTGCTGGACGCCAGTTGCCATTGTGCGCCAGATGCACCGGGATGTACTTAGGCGTAACTCTGACTTTCGTTGTCCTCACCCTGGCTGGAAGAAGACGATGGAGCAATTTGCCTCCTCCTAAAGTGCTTGCCGTGTTAGTGGGCTTCATCGTGCTATTTGGCATTGATGGGGTCAACTCCTACAGTCATTTCTTTCCCAACGCGCCCCATGTATATGAGCCCAATAATTGGCTCCGGTTGCTGACCGGGATGGGGGCTGGTCTCACCATGGGTGTCATTATCTACCCTGCCTTAGCCCAAACCTTATGGCGAGAGCAAACCTTCCGGCCTTCAATCGGCTCGATTCGCGAACTCGCGGGGCTTGTCCTTGTTGCCCTGCTGGTAGTCCTTCTCGTCCTAAGCGAGCAACCGGTCTTGTTATACATTCTTGGATTAGCCAGTGCGGCCGGTGTACTACTGATATTAACAGCCATTGGGACGATGCTGATCCTAATTATCGCCAAACGCGATGCTCGCGCTCATCAGTGGCGGCAAGTTACCCTCCCCCTTCTCGGAGGCCTCCTTTTTGCCGTTTTACAGATTGCCATTGTTAGCTTCGCGCGTTTCTCGGTTACCGGGACCTTGTCGGGTCTCCCTGGATTGTAAATCTCAATCTCGATGTCGACAGATGGCTTGGCGCTTGCTATCACATACTAATTGTGTATATAATCCCAGCCATTGGGTAGGTTCTCTCGGCTCAAACCTCGCTCTTTCCAAGTAAATTTGCATTGAACTGAAGGTTGTCTATCGACAAACCAGTTTAATATACCGGGGCGCGGTTGTTATCAATTGGATTTGGTTGTTTCTTTATTCGCAAATAGTCGAAGGAGGCAGAAGTGGAAAACTTTAATTGGCAGGATTTCGCTATCTTTGATTTCTCATTTACCAATTTTGTTACGACAAAGTTGATAAAGTTCTTGTACGCTATCTCCCTTATCTTCATCGTCCTGGGCTTCTTCGCCATGGTGATCGGCGGATTCGCGGCCATGATCGGCGACAGTATTGGAGCTGGCTTGGCGATACTATGCATGTCCCCCTTTGTCCTCGTCATCTACGTGCTGTTAGCCCGTGTATGGTCTGAGTTCATCATTGTCATCTTCCGCATTGCGGAAAATATGGCTGAACTCGTCGAGCAAGGTCGCGAGAAGGAAGCATAGGCCGAGAAAAGACAACATCGGACAAAATCCTTTTTTTTAGCTTAATAGCGCCGTCTGGTGCGGCGGCGCTTTCAACCTCACAGAAAACACCATACGGCGCTAGAAATCTGGCGATCTCAGGGATCGGTAACTTAGATCTTTTCTAGTATTGGCTAGGTTTCGTATGGTCGTATTCCTCCTATAGCTTCAAGAATTCATAGCAAATCTATACATATCCTGGTATAGTCAGGTTGACCGCTTATTCGCTAACTTCATCCAGTGTGAAGTGGAGGATGGCTGTAGTTTCGGACGAAGTAGAACTACCAACATGCGTTCAGTTTCGAAGCCTTGTTAGTTTTTCTCTTTGTGGTTGTCTGGAGGATTGAAATTTGGACGCAGGATCAGAGAACCGGCGAAGTAAAAGTGCCATGGATTCTAAAAGAATGCCGGCCGAATCCGCGTTTTATGACAAAATTGTCCCCGTCATTCTTATTGGGTTGGCCGTCTTAACGGCCATTCTTGTCCTTGCTGCTGCTGGTATCCTCCTTGGTATCTTGCCAGTTTAGGGCCTGGCCACCCAGCTGAACCATTCCTCATTCATTTCGTAGATATTACCGGCTCAATTTGGAGGTCGTGCTGTGACCATCAACCAGATCCTTTCATTTCTTGCTGCCGTAATAATGTTTGTCTTCGCGGGCTACGTGCTTCAGCGCTATGTGGCCCGTCGCAAGCTTTACTTCTTGTTCTGGGGAACCGGACTGGCTATGTTCGCCGTTGCCAGCCTTTCGGGTGCTTTGCTCACCTTGGGCTGGAGTAATTTCTTCTTCTTCACCTGGTATTACTTCGGCGCTTTATTGACAGCAGCCTGGATCGGACAGGGGACCGTCTATCTCCTTATGCTCAAGAGGCGAGCTCATGTATTGTCCGCCATCCTGATTACGGCGAGCATCGTCGTCGCGGTGATGCTTTTGAGGGTAATGCCAGATCTGG
>JAUVOB010000256.1 GCA_030599405.1 Chloroflexota bacterium
AGAGTCTTAGCCTAGGAAGTCTTAACCAATTCTTTCAGCTTCCTGACCGTAGATTTCGAGGAATTTCTCGTCGTTTATTTCACTTGGTGAGCCGTCAAAGACAAGGCGACCTTCGTTTAAGGCGACGGCTCTAGTGCTGTATTGCTGGACCAAGTCAAGGAAGTGCAGGCTACACAGAACCGTGATATTGTCTTCCCGGTTAATCAGTTGCAAGTGGCGCATAATGCTGTGAGCTAGTGCTGGATCAAGGCTAGCAACCGGCTCGTCTGCTAGCATAAGACCCGGCTCTTGCATAAGCGCCCTGGCGATTCCAACTCGCTGCCTCTGTCCGCCGCTCAACTCATCGGCTCGATTATCCGCCTTCTCCCGGATACCTACGCGATCCAAGCTAGCATAAGCGCGTTCCATTTCTTTTGCAGGGAAGCGACCCAATATGCTGGCAATCGGGTTTACATAACCTAAACGACCGCTCAGCACATTGGTGAGTACCGAAGAACGATCCACCAAGTTGAAGTGCTGAAAGATCATGCCGATCTTGCGGCGGGCGCGTCGAAGCTCCTCTCCCGTTATATGTGATAGGTGGATATCATCCCACCAGATGTCACCCTCTGTCGGTTCAATCAATCGGTTGATGCAGCGTAGTAAAGTACTCTTTCCGGAACCGCTCAGTCCGATTACGGCGACAAATTGACCTTCCGGTACTTCAAAGCTGACATCTTTTAGAGCAACGGTCCCATCCTCGTATACCTTGGTAAGGTCTTCTAATCTGAGCACAGTTTACCCTTTTTGCTCGGCAAAGCTTGAGCCACATCAAAACGACGGAATTCAACAAACAGTGCTATAAAAGAAACCGGGCAGACAGTTTTGTCCGCCCGGCTTCTATGAACATCAGATCGTTACTATCCGCCTAGAACGTCTTCCTCAGTGATGCCTAGTGTTTCCATGAGGAAGCGTACAGCATCATAGAAACTGTCGTCTACATTAGTAACAGCGGTCCAGTTGTAGAAATCTTCACTGCAAATCGACTCCAAACAGGCCGGATTATCTTCGTCAACCCACTCCTCAAGAGCCGCAACGATTTGGTTGGCGATATGGAGCGGGAAATTAGGGCCAAACGACAGCGTGTCGTTGGGAATCTGATCAGTCAGAGCCAGAATCCGGGTCGTGTCGAAGATATCGGGGGCGGTGTCGGCGACCGATGCCCTGGCGTCCAGAACTCGGTAGCCACCGTCAGCGGGATCGCCGCCTACGAAGGTCCTGCCCGCTTCGTTACGGATCGGGCTTTCACCGAGCTCGCGCCAGATCTCGGGATCGTCCATCCCATACTGCCACTGTCGTTCGTAGTAGGGTAATAGTGGCGGGCTGAAAAAGGCCGTGGCGAAGTCAACTTCGCCGTTATAGAGGGCCAACATGGCATTAGTGTGCCCGCCTGTCTCAACTATCTCGCCGGGCTCTACACCAGCCGCCTGGAACATGGCGCTGGGGAAGAGGTATCCGGATGTGGATCCGAAGTCTGGAACACCCCAGGTCAGGCCATTTAGATCTTCAATGGACTCTATATCGCTGTCCATGGGCACCACAATTTGCGCCGCATACCACGGCAGTCCATACCGTACGGACGCAAGCCCAACAGTGATACCGCAGCGATTGTTAGCCAGCACATACGCCTGGGCGGGGATGGCTCCGGCAGTATCGTCGGGCGAAGCACACATCTCCTCGATAGTCGCTGCATAGCTGGTGGGTACGCTGACCTCGTATTTGAAGCCGGTCGCTTCTTCGAGGGCTGCTGCTATAATCTCGCCACCTGAGATGATCGCATCCACATCAACCGATGGAACGAACAAAACCTTGATCGGTTTTTCTGGTGAACCGAGGGCTGCTTCCTCTACCATCACCTCACGAGTAACTTCTACTTCGACTTCTTCCGTCTGTTCTACGACACGCGTTACCTCAACCTGGCGTTCTTCAAACTCCGTTACCACCCGAGTAATGATTTCTGGGGCTGCCTCAACGATGCGGGTAACGACTTCTGGCTCCGCTTCGCAAGCCGAGAGCGCGAGCGAGAAAATTACTAGAGCCAACAGGATCCAATGAACTTTCTTCTTAAACATGGCTTGATCTCCTCCTTAAGAGATGGACAATTGAATTAATCAGAAGGTAGGGCAGTCAGAGCCCAATTCACATCACGAAAAGTTACTATAATACTAGCGCATAATACTGCAAAAAACGTTGTCAAGCAAGCTGTTTGTTCGATTTGGTTGCCTGCAAAATATGCAAAATAGTAGCTTTGTTGTACGTAACAATAATGGCTGGATTGGCGGTAGAATTATGCCGCTCCGAAGCACTCTGCCAGGCAAAGAGGATTCATTACTCGTCATGGTCGATCAGTTACTCTCGCGTTGTGCTGAGTCATAGAAGTAGGCACCGATGGCACCGGTGACTGATAACACAGCGATACTGACTAATCCGAAGCAACAGGTAGCCACAACAAGACTATATCGGGCCAATTCTTGCATATAGGCGCTATCAGGTAAATCTAATCCTTGTTCGTCGGCGAAAGTTCGTGTCAGATCCAGGCTGGTCTCCTGACCTCCCATCACGGAAAACCAGAGTGTCATACCTACCGCGAGGCCAAGGAAGGCGCCCACACCGGCGATTGCTCCAGCTTTAGCTCCAATCCCTGCCGCCGATTTTGGTTCCCCGTTGGCCTCTGTCCAGGCGATGCTGGCGATGCCGGCTGCGACACCCCAGATGACGCCAAAAATCGGCGCGCATATATTCAGGGCAAGTATTCCCATGGCAAGATTGCTAAAGAAAGCCAGTGCGCCGAAAATGATTCCCGACCTTACCACCCCAGTCACATCCCACCTCCTTGATAATTGATTATTTAATCTCGGGGATAACTCTTGGATCACATGTCTCGATATGCGCCGGATCCGGCAAATCCAAGAGGATACTATGGGGATCGACACGATTGTTGAATTGGGAAATCTCGACATCTTCGTGAATCAGACCTGCCCACATCGGCTGTGGGTTTCTCTCTCCAAAGACATCTACCACCCGAATCCCGCCCGACACAACCGCCCGCTCGCCCGGCATCAGGTAATAATAATCACCGATCTTCTCGAGATCTTCTTCGCCGCCAATTGCCCACCGGTAGGGATAATTGGCTATCTCATTTTCGTAACCTATAGCGACGCGCCAAGCCCCGGATTCTGTATGCCAGCCGAGCGTGTTGTAGTTCCAATCTGAATCGTAAACGGCTCCAGGTGATGGGCCAGAGGTACGGATCGGCGTCGTTCCATAATTCTCAACGGTTAATGTAAACCAAATGGTCTCGCATAATACTACCGAAGTGGTGTTGAAAGATACTGTATCCCCTATTGCGGGAGGGACAATCTCTGCTCTTGGCACACCTCCGAATTGAATCGTAAGTTCATCTGTTGCCCGAATGCGTTGGCCTTCAGCATCTTCTACGATAGCGATCACCGGATAAGTACCATCAACAGGTGGCGTTGCTTTGTTGTCAACACCACCTTCGTAATCAAAGATATGCCAGCCCGGTTCACCGGCTCTAACGCCGCGTTCTAACTCGGCGACCGGAATTTCAGAGCCTTCTTGTGAAAGAAGGAAAACCCGGGTTTGGGCTACTTCCTTTGGAAGGAAGAACTGGATCTGGACCCGGTCTGAGATGC